>NZ_JAAGPG010000364.1:0-8432 GCF_017104665.1 Burkholderia sp. Se-20378
TGCCGAGCGTGGCCGCGCATGCGTCGCCCGGCGGCTGCTCCGGAAAGCCGAGTTGCATCGTCAGTTGCTGCCAGACGCGCGTCACGTCGACGGTGCGCTGGTTGCACGCCTGCAGCCCTTCGCCCGACACGAGCCGATCGACCGCGCGCACGGCCGCCTGCGGCCAGCTGCGCGCATGAATCGCGCCCCACGTGTCGCGCGCGTCGTCGCAGATCTGGATGCTCGGCATGTCGCTGCCCGTCGTGTCGCCGAAGATCGGGAACAGCCCGTTGTCGTCGATCTCCGGTTCGCGCAGCGCGGGCGCCCACCACAGCGGCCCGTGCGGCGACGCGAGCGTCCACGTGCCGGCGTCCGTCGTCAGCGTGATGCTGAACAGCAGGCTCATCCGGCCGTCGTCGGCCGCCGCCATCTCGTTGTGCACGCGCAGCGACACCGGCGTTTCGGCGAGCACCATCGCGCATTCGCGCATCGACGACAATGCCGGCCCGATCGGTTCGACCGACCACGGGCCCACGCCCTGGAGCGCGGCCGCGAGCACGTCGAGCGCCGCGAAACTGGCCTGCACCGAGCACACGACATCCGCATGCACCGGCGCACGCGTTTCGCGCAGCCGTCGCGCAACGGCGATGAAGCGCGAGACGACCGGCAGGTTCGGATAGAAGCTGTTGAGCAGGCAGCGGCGGCCATGACGCGACGCGGTGCGCAGCACGCGATCCCATTCGTCGGGCAGCAGCGGATGCTCGATCACGACATCGATCCCGCGTTCGAGCAGCCGGCATGCGAGCGCAGCCCCGTCGGCGCCGCGCGCCGCGCCGCCGACCGCGACGCATGCGACGCGCACGTCCTCGGGCAGCGATTCAGGAGAATCGAACACGGGTGCGCCGACACGCGCGGCCAGCGCGGCGGTGCGCGCGCTGCCCTGCCCCAGGATGCCCGCGACGCAATAGGCGCTGGATGCAGCGAGGCCCGCCGCATAGAACTGGCCGAAGCGGGAGCCGGCCACGACGACCGGCAGCGGATGGACCTTCATTGCGCCTCCTTCAGGCGGGTGTCGACGAACGCTGCATTCAGGCAGTCGAAATGACCGCCGGGGATATCGACGGCCGTGATGCCGCCGAGCGCCTGCGCCGTCCAGTATTCGGTGAGCGCCGCGCGCTGCTGCGGAATCAGCGGGTTGCAGCGCTCCGGCACGAACAGCCGCAGCGCACCCGCGTAGGGCGCGTCGCCGGCCCAGTGGCTCGCCTGCACCGAATGCATGAAGAGCCGGTACAGCCGTTCGCGTTCGTCGAGCAACGGATGCGCGACCTCGTCCTGCATCGACAATCCGGCGGCCGCACGCAGCACGCGGCGGCGCAGCGCGTCGAGCGGCTCGCAGCGATCGCCGAAAATTTCCAGCTGTGCCTGCAGGCTGCCGGCCGCGAGACGCGCGGGGTCGACCTTCAAAGCGTCAGCGAGTGCATCGGCCAGCACGTACGTTTCCGGAAACCCGAGCGCGTCGAGCGGCAGCCCGAGCGTGGCCGCGAAGTTGAACAGCACGAGCCGTTCGTCTTCGATCAGGTACGGAATCCGGTAGCTCGACACGATGTCGAGCGTGCGTACTTGAACGCCGAGCTGCACCAGCGACTTCGCCATGTCGAGCGCGACCAGCCCGCCCGAGCAGTAGCCGAGCACGTCGACCTCGCGCACGCCGGTGCGCCACAACGCATCGGCATAGCGACGGCCGAGTGTCGCGTTCAGGTGGCGTGCCGGCACATCGAGATAGTCCTGCGCGTCGCGCACCGCGAAGCCGAGCACCGGGCCGAGCCTCGCGAGCGCCGACATGACCGGACGATACGCATGCACGGTGCCGAGCCCTTCGTGCACGATCACGCGCGGCACACCTTCGCCCGGCGCGAGCGGAATCGGTCGAACGTCAGCGCGCACGCGGGGCGCAGGAGCGTGGACGACCGTCGATGCGTGCGTCGTGCGCATTGCAGCCGGTGACGTCGCGGCCGCCTGCTGCTCACCCGCATCGCGCAGGCATTGCGCGAACGCAGCGGGCGTCGGCTGCGCGAGCACCCAGCGCAGCAGCCGATCGAACGGATGCGCTTGTGCAAGCGGTTCCTCGCCACGCAGCCGCGACACGAGCTGCGCGATCAGCAGCGAATCGCCGCCCGCGGCGAAGAAGTCCTGATCCGGCGTGACGTTGCGCGTATCGAGCACGGCCTCCCACAAGCCGATCAGCCGCGCCAGCAGCGGATCGGCGGCGGCCTGCGTGTTGGCCGGCCGAGCGGCCGCCGGCTCCGGTTCGCGGATGTCGGCGATGCCGGCCAGCGTACGGCGGTCGATCTTGCCGTTCGCGGTCACCGGCAAACGGTCGAGCACGCGCAATTGCGACGGCACCATGTAGCCCGGCACACGCTCCGCGACGAATGCCAGCAGCGCGTCCGGCGCGATGCGGGCCGCGCCGCGCTTCACGTGCGCGAGCAGGATGTCGTAGCCGAGCGCATCGAGCGGCGTGCCGGGCGCCACGCAACCGAGCGCGCGATCGCCACCCTCCGACTGCAACCATTCGAGCCACTGCGCGCGCGGCACGAACAATCGCGCCGACTCGGCACGCGCGTCGTTCGGCGTTTCCATCATCAACCCCTGGCTGATGCTGATCTCCGGATGCTCGGTCGTCAGCTCCTGGATCACCCACCACGCATCGGCCGCCGACAGCGCGCGCAGCCCGGCGACCAGCGCGACCGTGTCGCGCGCATTGTTCAGCGCGCCGGAGCTGATCGTGACGTCGATCGAATGCGGCGCGATGCCCTGCGCGTCGAATGGCGCGTTCATGTCGAACCGCACGAACCGCATCCACGGATACGCGGCAAAACGTTCGCGCGCCGCCGCGAGGAAATAGCTCGACACGTCGCTGAACAGGTAGTCGATCCGCGCGCCCGCTTCGACCAGCGGTGCAAGGGTGTCGACGATCGACCGCGTCGCCGCGGCCGTTCCCGCGCCGATCTCGAGGATGCGCCATGGGCGCTGCGGCTCGCGCGCAACGATCGCACGCACGGCCTGTGCCATCCCGTTGTGCAGTGCGTGCGCATGTTCGCCGTCGCTGTACATCGCGTCGGCGATATGCGATGCGCCTTCCGGGAACATCAGGCCAGCCGGCGACACGCTGCCGTCCACCTGCACGTCGATGCATCCTGCGCTGTCGCGGAAATAGTCGACGAGGACGGCCGGCCACAGATCCGGCGACGCATCCTGCGCAAACGCGTCCCAGCATGCGTGCGCGTCGGCGTGGCCGGCATCGGGCCGCAGACGCCAGCCGCCTGCTTCGGCATCCGCGCGCAGCACGCCGTGCTTGTCGAGCATCGCGAGCCAGTGGCGCAGCAGATGCTGTCGCGCCGCCGGCACGCGCAACCGTTCGCACAACGTCGCAAAATCCGTCGCCGCGTCATCGGTCAGCGCACCCGCCGGCACGATCCACGCAGCCAGCGACGCAACGCAGGCCGCTTCGAGCCGGGCGACCGACCGCGCCACGTCCGCATGCGCAGGCCAGCGCGCGGCGTCGAACGCCGTACGCACGTGCTTCGCGATCTCGTGCAGCGCGTCGTCCTGCGCCGACGGTGCCGGTTCCGTGCCGTGCAGCGACGCGAAGCTCGCGAGCCGACGCTCCGCGCCTTCGCCGAGCACGATCGTCGCGGCCGCGCCAACGAGCGGATGCGCGGTCAGCGCCGCATCGATCTCGGCCAGCTCGATCCGGTAGCCGCGGATCTTCACCTGATCGTCCTGCCGCCCGAGGAATTCGAGCGAACCGTCGGCGCGCACGCGGCCAAGATCGCCGGTGCGATAAAGCCTGCGCCCGTCGCGATGACGGATGAAGCGCTCGGCCGTGCGCACGGGATCGTTCGCGTAACCGGTCGCGAGCCCCACGCCGCCGATATGAATCTCGCCGCGCACGCCGGGCGGGCACGGCCGGCCGAGTGCGTCGAGCACTTCCATCGTCTGCCCGGTCAGCGCGCGGCCGTATGGAATGCTGGCAAGCTGCGTGTCCGCCGGACGGATCGGATGCTCGATCGACCAGATCGATGCCTCGGTCGCGCCGCCGAGGCTGAACACCGCGCTGTCGTGCCAGCGCCGCCACCAGCGCGTGGGCAGCGTCACCGGAATCCAGTCGCCCGACCACAGCACGCGGCGCGGGCCCGGTACGTCGAGCGCCGGTTCGCCTTCGAGGTAGTCGATCAGCATCTGCCCTTGCGCGGGCACCGAGTTCCACACCGTCACGCGATGGCGCACCATCAGCTCGGCCCAGTGCGACGGATCGTTGCCGCGCGCCGGATCGGGCAGCACGATGCACGCGCCGCGCGCGGTCGCGCCGAAGAAGTCGTAGACGGACAGGTCGAAGCTCAACTCCGCAAGGCCGAGCACGACATCGCCGTCACCGACTTCGTGGCGTGCGCTGATGTCGGCAAGCGTGTTGCACACGGCCGCGTGGCTCAGCATCACGCCCTTCGGTTCGCCGGTGGAACCCGACGTATAGATCACGTACGCGAGCGCGTCGCCGTCGATGTCGCGCGCGGCACGCGGCGGCCATTGCGGATCGACCGGCAACGTATCGATATCGATGCGCACGCAACCGTCATGTTCGAACGCGAGCGCCTGCACGCTGACGACCGCACGCACCCGCGCATTGCGCAGGATTGCCTGTTGCCGCAGCGCCGGCTGGCGGCTGTCGACCGGCACGTACGCGGCGCCCGCCTGGACGATCGCGAGCACGGCCGCGAGCTGGTGCGCGCACTTCGGCATCAGCACCGCGACGGTGTCGCCCGCGACGGCCCCGGCCTGTTCGAGCGCTGACCGCAGCGCCGCCGCGTGCTGCGCGACGTCGCGATAGGTGCGTGCCCCCTGCGCATCGATCACCACCGGCGCATCGGGCGTACGCAACGCCTGCGCGGCGAAGCCGGCCGCGATATGCGTATCCGCATCCGGATGGGTCTCGGCGGCGGGCGCGGCGGACGGCAGCACGATGTCGCCCGTACGCGACCACCATTCGGCATCCGCAGCGAGCCGGCCCAGCAGCGCGACGTACGCATCGAACATCGCCGCGGGCATCCCGTCCGGAAACAGGTCGTCGCGCACGTCCCAGCCGATTTCCAGACCGCCGAACTGGTCGGTTACCTGGCAGTCTAGCCAGACCTGCGGCGTCTGGCTGATCATATGGAGAGGCGGCTCGGCCCGGCCCGCGTGCTCGCCGAGCAGGCGGCCGACGCTGCCGATGCCGCTCGTGAACACCACCGGCATCAGCGCCGCGTCCTTGCCGCGTCGCCGCGCGAGTTCGCGCATCACGTCGACGCCGGTAAACGCGCGATGATCGAGGTCGTCGAACATGCGTGCGCCGATCGTGCGGGCGCGCTCGACGAAATCGCCCCCTTGCGTCGCGTCGACGGCAAGCAGGCTCAGTGCGGTGAAATCGCCGAGCACCGCATCGATGCGCGGATGCACGGGCGGCCGGTTCAGCACCGTCAGGTTCAGGCAGAACGCGGGCGACTGGCTCCAGCGGCCGACGACTTCGGCGAACGCGGCCAGCGCGACACTGGCCGCGCTCAGCCCGAAGCGGCTCGCGTAGCTGCTCAGCGCAGCCCATTGCGCACAATCGAGCCGTGCATGCCGGTGCGTGAAGCGCGGCCGTGCGTCGGAACGCATCGCGGGTACCACCGGCAGATCGGGGCGCGCCGGCAGATCGTCGATGCGCGCAAGCCACCACGCCTTGTCGCGTGCATGATCGGCACGCGTGCCGGCATGAGCTTCGTTGACGACGTAATCGCGAAACGTCGCATCGAGCGACGCGGGCTGCCATTGCGGATCGTCGTAACGACGCCGCCATTCGGCGAGCAGCAACTGCAGGCTCGCGTAGTCGATCAGCGTGAAATCGACGGACAGGTGCAGCACCGCGCCATCCGGCCCGAGGCTCACCTCCGGCTGCAGCACCGGCCAGCGGTCGAGCGCGTGCACCGCATGGTCGAGGCGTTCGCGCACACGCTTCACATGCGCGTCGAATGCGTTCGCGTCGGCATCGTGCAGGTCATGCACCGCGAGTGGCTGCCACGGCACGTCGGGCAGCACGCGCTGCCATGCGTTGTCCTCGACGATCGCGCGCAGCATCGGATGCCGCGCGACGCACGCATTCCATGCAGCCTCGAAGCGCACGCAGTCGAGATTCGCGGGTTCGCCGTATTCGACGTACAGATGGCACGCATTGCCGCCGAACTCGAAGGATTCGTGCCGGCCGAGCACATATGCGGCCTGCACCGGCGTCAGCGCGAACCGCTCGTACCGGCGCGCCGGATCGCTGCGCCACGCGCCGTCCTGCAGGAAGCGGACGAACGCGTCGCGTTCGGCCTTGATGCGCGCGGCCAGGTCCGCATCGAGTGCGCCGGCCGGCGCGCGATAGCGCAACTGGCCGCCGTCGTCGCACCACAGTTCGATCTGGCGTTCGCGGCAAAGATCGAGCACGTCATCGAAACTCACAGCACACCCTCCTCGATCGTTGCAACGGACGCGTCGCCGTCTGCATGCGAGGCAGACGCAGCCGGTGCGGCCTCAGCGAGCTGCGCGGCAAGACCCGCGAGCGTCGGCTGCCGGTAGAACGCGGCCATGCCGACCCGCACGCCCAGCCGCTCGCGCAGTTGCGCGAGCAGACGCGTCGCGAGCAGGCTGTCGCCGCCGAGCGCGAAGAACGTCGCGTCGCGCGCATTCGCCGGACGGCCGAGCGCGTGCTCCCAGCACGCGAGCAGCGTCGCCTGCCGTTCGTCGGCTGGCTCGAACGCGTCATGTGCGGCGGGCGCATCGCCGAGTGCCCGAGCGAGCGCATCGCCTACCGCCCGTCGATCGATCTTGCCGTTCGCGTTGAGCGGCCAGCGCGCGATGCACCACAGCGCATCGGGACGCATCGCATCGGGCAACCGGTCGCGCAGCCAGTCGGCCAGCGCCGCCTGCGCAGCCGGTTCGCCGACACGGCGCGCATCAATGCAGGCAAACGCGGTCGAACGCCAGCTCCGGGAATCGTCCAGCGCAAAGCCGCACGCGTGTGCCGCCGACGCCAGCGCATCGTGCGCAAACGGCCGCGGCAGTGACGCATCGCCCGTCACGCCCGCGACGAGCTCACGCAGCGGCGAATCGCGCAGCACGTCGGCGAGCAGCAGGCGGCCATTCTCCGCAAGCAACGCTGCCGCGATTCGGAACGTCTCTCTTGGATCGTCACGCAGGTGCGCGGCCGCGAAACTGATCACGCAATCGAACCGGCCGAGATGACGTGCAGGCAGCAAACCGTCCTGCATCGCCTGCAACGTCGGCATCGTGTGTGCAAAGTACGCCTGCGCGTTGTGCAGCAGACCCGGCGACGCGTCGAACAGCGTCACGTCGAAGCGCGGATCGTCGAGCACGCCGAGCCCCGCATCGAACCATTGCCCGGCGCGCGCGTCGAGCACCGCGACCCGCAGCGGTTCGGCGCGCGCAGCGACCTGGGCCTGCAGCGCATCGCCAAACTCGCGCAGCGCGCGTGCGCCATCCGGCAGACGCGCCGCGAACGCCAGCGGCGCGATCCGCGGATCGAGCGGCACACGCTGCGCGGCGCCTTCAGGATCGACCGCGAGCGCGCGCAGCGATCCGGTCAGGTCGTCGAGATCGGCGGCATACCAGTCGAGCAGATCGAGCGCGCCGTCGATGGAAATCGATACGTCATCCTTGGCATGCCAATGCGCACGCAGCGAAGGCGGCAAGCCCGTATCGCCGTCGAGCAGCCTGTCGGCGACTGCGCGTGCAACGGCTGCTTCCGCGTGCACTGTATCGGCAACGTCCGCTTCCACGAGCGCGGGCGATGACAGCGCTGCATCCGATGCGCAATCGGCCGGCACGAACGCCGCCGCGATACGCGCGGCTTCGCCGCCGACGACGCTCGCACACGCACCGTCGATCTGCGGATGCGCGGCCAGCGCGGCCTCGATCTCGCCCAGTTCGATCCGGTGCCCGCGCACCTTCACCTGGCGATCCTCGCGCCCCAGGAATTCGAGCGTGCCGTCGGGCCAGTAGCGGCCCCGGTCGCCGGTGCGATACCAGCGGCCCGACGCCTGCTGCACGAAACGCTGTGCGGTCAGCTCGGGATCGTTCCGGTAGCCGCGCGCGAGGCTGTCGCCACCGATCAGCAGTTCACCCGGCACGTAATCCGGTACATCGCGGCCATCGGCGTCAATGACCCGATAAGCCTGCCCCGGCAACGGCCGGCCATACGGAATCGAGCGCCAGTGCGGCGGCACGTCGCGCACCGACTGCAGGTTCGACCAGATACCGGCCTCGGTCGCGCCGCCGAGCGCATGGAAAGCACAGGCGTCGCCGCACCGTGCGCGCAGGCGCGCCGGCAGGTCGAGCGCGATCCAGTCGCCGGACAGCAGCGCCGCGCGCAC
>NZ_JAAGPG010000365.1:0-8812 GCF_017104665.1 Burkholderia sp. Se-20378
AGCGCCGCATGGCTCGCGCCGCGCAGGTCGTAGCCGGTCGCCGGATTCGAGAAGCGGACGATCTCGTCGAACACGTCGGCCGCCGACGCATAGTCGAACGCATCGCCGAAGCCCATCGCACGCGCGACTTCCGCGACGATGCGCCAGTCGGGCAGCGCGTCGCCCGGCGGCGCGACCGCCGCGCGCATCAGCGTCATGTTGCGCTCGGAGTTGATCATCACGCCGTCACCCTCGGCCCACAGCGCGCCGGGCAGCAGGATGTCCGCATAGCGGTTGGTCTCGGTGTCGAGGAATGCGTCCTGCGCGATCACGAGCTCGGCGGCCTGCAACCCGGCGATCACGTTCTGCCGGTTCGGCACCGTGGCGACCGGGTTCGTGCAGATGATCCAGCATGCCTTGATGTCGCCCGCCGCCATCCGCGCGAACATGTCCACCGTGCCTTGCCCCGTCTCCTTGCGCAGCGTGCCGGCCGGCACGCGCCACAGGTTCTCGACGAAACGGCGATCGTCGTCGGACGCCACCGAGCGCTGGCCCGGCAGCCCGGGGCCCATGTAGCCCATCTCGCGCCCGCCCATCGCGTTCGGCTGGCCGGTCAGCGAGAACGGGCCGCTGCCGGTGCGGCAAATCCTGCCCGTCGCGAGATGCAGGTTGCAGATCGCGTTGGTGTTCCACACGCCGTGCGTGCTCTGGTTGAGCCCCATCGTCCAGCAGCTCATCCACTCCTGCGCGTCGCCGATCCATTGCGCGGCCGTGCGCAGGTCGGCTTCCGCGAGCCCGGTGATTTCCGCGACACGCTCGGGCGTGTAGTCGGCGAGGAACACGGGCATCGCGTCCCAGCCTTCGGTGTACGCGTCGATGAACGCGGCATCGGTGCGGCCGTTCGCGTGCAGCAGATGCAGCAGCCCGTTGGTCAGCGCGAGATCGGTGCCCGGCCGGATCTGCAGGAACAGGTCGGCCTTGTCGGCCGTGCCGGTGCGGCGCGGATCGACGACGATCAGCTTCGCGCCGGCCTTCACGCGATCCATCATCCGCAGGAACAGGATCGGATGACAGTCGGCCATGTTCGCGCCGATCACGAAGAACAGGTTCGCGCGATCGAAATCCTGGTACGACCCGGGCGGGCCGTCCGCGCCGAGCGACTGCTTGTAGCCGGTGCCCGCGCTCGCCATGCAGAGGCGCGAGTTCGACTCGATGTTGTTGGTGCCGACGAAGCCCTTCGCGAGCTTGTTGACGAGGTATTGCGCCTCGATCGACATCTGCCCCGATACGTAGAACGACAGCGCGTCGGGCCCGTGCGTATCGAGCACCGTGCGCAGGCGGCGCGCGGTGTCGGCGATCGCATCGCGGGCCGACAGCGGCACCAGGTCGTCCTCGCGCGCCCGGCGCACGAACGCGCGGTCGAGCCGCCCCGAGCGGCGCAACGCGACGTGCGCCGACGAGCCCTTCGTGCACAGCCGCCCGAAGTTGGTCGGATGGTCGGAGTCGCCGGACACCTTGACGACTTCGCCTTCCTCGACGTGCAGCACCATCCCGCAACCGACGCCGCAGTACGGGCACACGCTCTTGACGGGGGTGGCGGTCATGCGCGCTCCGGGGCGGTCAGGCTGCGATCCACACGAAACCGTCCTCGACCCGCGACGGATACGCGCTCACCGACTGCTCGGGCGCCTCGAGGCATTCGCCGGTGCGCAGGTCGAAATGCTGCTTGTACAGCGGCGACGCGACGACGACGCGCTCGCCGAGGCTGCCGATCAGCCCGCGCGACATCACGGCCGCCTGCGACACGGGATCGACGTTGTCGATCGCGAACACGCCGCCTTCTTCGGCATGCGCGACGTGAAAAACCGCGACCTGCTCGCCGTTGACGAGGGCGCACACGCCGGTGTTCGGCACGATGTCGTCGAGCGGGCACACGCGGGTCCAGGACAGCGGAAGACGATCGTTCATGATGGGCTCCTTGGAAAAGACGCTGGTGTCGGTCAGGGTCAAACGGTTGCGGGTTCGGTGGCGGCTTGCGTCACGCCTTCGGCCACGACGGGAATCGACACGGGCTTGCCGCCCGCGCGTTCGCCGGGCGTCGCGGGCCGGATCTGGCCGCGCGTCTCGACGAACTCGATGGTCGTGTCCGGCGCGTCGCTGTTCACGAAGTGGCGGAAGCGCTTGCGCGTGTCGGGGTCGGTCACGGCCTTCTTCCATTCGCACTCGTAGGTGTCGACCACGTGCTGCATGTCGGCTTCGAGTTCGGCGCCGATCCCGAGGCGGTCGTGCACGACGACGTCGATCAGGTAGTCGAGGCCGCCTTCGAGGTTGTCGCGCCACACGCTGGTGCGTTGCAGCCGGTCGGCGGTGCGCACGTAGAACATCAGGAGACGGTCGATGTAGCGGATCAGCGTCGGACGGTCGAGATCGGACGCGAGCAGTTCCGCGTGGCGCGGCTTCATCCCGCCGTTGCCGCACACGTACAGGTTCCAGCCCTTCTCGGTCGCGATGATGCCGACGTCCTTGCCCTGCGCTTCCGCACACTCGCGCGTGCAGCCGGACACGCCGAACTTGATCTTGTGCGGCGCGCGCAGCCCCTTGTAGCGGTTCTCCAGGTCGATTGCGAGGCCGACCGAATCGTCGACGCCGTAGCGGCACCACGTCGACCCGACGCACGACTTCACGGTGCGCAGCGCCTTGCCGTAGGCGTGGCCCGATTCGAAGCCGGCCGCGATCAGCTCCTCCCAGATCGACGGCAACTGCTCGACGCGTGCGCCGAACAGGTCGACGCGCTGGCCGCCGGTGATCTTCGTGTAGAGCCCGTACTTCTGTGCGACCTGCCCCACCGCGATCAGCCCTTCCGGCGTGACCTCGCCGCCCGGCATGCGCGGCACGACCGAGTACGTGCCGTCGCGCTGGATGTTCGCGAGGTAGTAGTCGTTCGAATCCTGCAGCCCGGCGTGCTCCTTCTTCAGCACGAATTCGTTGAAGCACGACGCGAGAATGCCCGCCACCGCCGGCTTGCAGACGTCGCAGCCGAGGCCGTGGCCGTGCTTCGCGAGCAGTTCGTCGAAGGTCGTGATGCGCTCGACGCGGATCAGGTGGAACAGCTCCTGGCGCGAATGCGGGAAGTGCTCGCACAGATGGTTGTTGACCGCGAGGCCCTGCTTCTTCATCTCGGCCTTCATGATCTGCGTGACGAGCGGCACGCAGCCGCCGCACGACGTGCCGGCGCCCGTGCACGTCTTCAGCGCGCCGAGGCTCGTCGCGCCGTCGGCCACCGCCGTGCAGATCTGCGACTTCGACACGTTGTTGCACGAGCAGATCTGGGCGGCCGCAGGCAGCGCCTCGACGCCGATCGCCGGCTTCGCGACGCCGTCCGACGACGGCAGGATCAGGAATTCCGGCGACTCCGGCAGCTCGATGCGGTTCAGCATCATCTGCAGCAGCGTGCCGTATTCGGCTGCATCGCCGACCATCACCGCGCCGTGCAGGAACTTGCCGCAGTCGGACACCACGAGCTTCTTGTAGACCTGGCGGCGCTCGTCCGCGTACTGGTAGGTGCGGCTGCCGGCCGTCGTGCCGTGCGCGTCGCCGATGCTCGCGACGTCCACGCCCATCAGCTTCAGCTTCGTGCTCATGTCGGCGCCGGCGAATGCGGCCTCGGCCGCACCGTTCGCATCGCCGCCGAGCTGCTTCGCGACCACGCGCGCCATGTCGTAGCCGGGAGCGACGAGGCCGTACACCATGCCGTTCCAGGCCGCGCATTCACCGATCGCGTAGATGTCGGCGTCGCTCGTGCGGCAGGCGTCGTCGATCGCGACGCCGCCGCGCGGGCCGATGTCGAGCCCGCAGGCGCGGGCCAGTTCGTCGCGGGCGCGGATGCCGGCCGAGAACACGATCATGTCGGCGTCGAGGTGCGAACCGTCGGCGAACGCCATCCGGTGCGTGCCTTCCTCGCCATCGACGATCTCGAGCGTGTTCTTGCCCGTATGCACGGTCACGCCGAGCGCCTCGATCTTCGCGCGCAGCATCCGGCCACCGCCGTCGTCGACCTGCACGGCCATCAGTCGCGGCGCGAATTCGACGACGTGCGTCTCGAGCCCCATGTCGCGCAGCGCCTTCGCGCATTCGAGGCCGAGCAGCCCGCCGCCGACCACGACGCCGCGCTTCGCATGCGTGCCGCACGCCTGCATCGCTTCGAGATCCTCGATCGTCCGGTACACGAAGCAGCCGTCGCGATCGTGGCCCGGCATCGGCGGCACGAACGGGCGCGACCCCGTCGCGAGCACCAGCTTGTCGTACGCGAGCGTTTCGCCGGATGCGAGCGTGACCGTATGCGCGGCGCGGTCGATCGACGCGACTTGCGCGCTCAGGCGCAGGTCGAACTGCGGATGACGCTCGAAGAAGCCGGGTTCGACGAGCGACAGGTCGTCCGCCGACTTGCCCGCGAAGAATTCGGACAGGTGCACGCGGTCGTACGCCGGGCGCGATTCCTCGCCGAGCACGGTGACCTGCAGCGCGCCCGCGGCGCCCGCTTCCGCCGCGACGCATTCGAGGAGCTTGTGGCCGACCATGCCGTGGCCGATGACGATGAGTTTCATGGTGACGTTTCCTTCGGTCGATCAGTTCGCGACGGTGCTGGCAGCCAGCGCGCGGTCGCGCAGCTCGGCTTCGCGTGCCTTGTGTTCTTCGCTGAAGCGCACGGCCATCGCGCACAGCGCGGTCGCGGTGACGGCCAGGCCGAGCAGGCTCAGCGTGTGTTGCACGTCGCCGACGCCTTTCAGCAGGAAGCTTGCGGCCACCGCGCCGACGTTGCCGCCCGCGCCGACGATCCCCGCCACGCCGCCGAGGGCCTTGCGGTCGATGAACGGCACCAGCGCGTAAGTCGCGCCGCAGGCCATGTGCGTGAAGAGGCCGAACGTGAGCATCGCGACGAGCGCGACGCCGATGCTTTGCGCATGCGAGAACCAGATCAGCCCGAGCCCTTCGCCGACGATCAGCGCGCACAGCAGCGTCGCGCGCACGTCGAGGCTGCGGCGCGCGGCGATCTTGTCCGACAGCCAGCCGCCGAGCGCGCGGGCGAACAGTGCGAGCAGCCCGAACAGGCCGACCGCGAAGCCGGCGTCCTTCAGCGACAGGCTGAAGTGATCGACGTAGTACAGCGCGGCGATGTTGTGGATGAACACCTCGACGCCGAAGCACGCGCCGTACGTGACGAACAGCATCCACACGCGATAGTTGCCGCAGGCCGCGAAGAAGCTCGCCCAGCCGCCCTTCTTGCCGCTGTCGACCGTCACGCCTTCCTTGCGCAGCGCGATGATGTCGCCTTGCGGGCAATCCTGCGTGAAGCGCCAGTACGCCCAGGCCATCACGAGCATCGCGACGCCCGGCACGACCAGCGCGATGCGCCACGACGAATCCTCGCCGAAGCCGAGCATCAGGCCGGCGGCGACGAGCAGCGGCATCAGCGCCTGCGTGGCGCCTGCGCCGGCGTTGCCCCAGCCGGCCGTCGTCGCGTTCGCGGTGCCGACCACGTTCGGCGCGAACATCACCGACGTGTGGTACTGCGTGATCACGAAGCCCGCGCCGATCGCGCCGATACCGAGCCGGCAGATCAGGAACGACAGGTAGTCGTGCGTGAACGACACCGCGAACACGGGGATCGCGCCGAGCAGCAACAGGCCGACGTACACGCGGCGCGGGCCGAAACGGTCGCACAGCGGGCCGACCAGCAGCCGCACGGCGATCGTCGCGGCCACGGCCGCGATATTGATGTTGGCGACCTGTGCCGCGGTCAGGTGGAATTCGCGTGCGATCAGCGGCATCAGCGGCGCGCACGCGAACCATGCGAAGAAGCACACGAAGAACGCCATCCACGTCAGGTGGAACGCGCGCATCGGCGCGGTGCGGAAGCTGAAGAGATCGATACGGGTAGCTTTGTCGGTCATGTCATCCGCCAAACGAAAAACGGCGTCCTGCGCACCCGGTCTCGTCGAGACCCGATGCGTAGGACGCCGTTGCCCATGAAGCCCGTTGCCGGGCGCGTCTGTAATCGGTACTGCCGGACGAATCGCCATTGATCCGCCCGAACCTCCTAACGCAAACGCCGTGCCATGTCGTCGCGAATCGGGCCCACAGCCCCGCCCCGCAAGGCGCGTCGGGCGTCATGCGACGCGCGGCGCCCTGCGACCCACGATGCGCCGTGAGGCAGCGAGGCACAGATGTGGTGCGCTGCAGCACTGTCCCCGTGCGACATCGCGGTGCGCGCAGACGGGGCACGATGCACGCCGATGCGGCATTGCGTCTGCCAGCGCGCGACTGCTGCATGCATGCCCGGGGGCATCACGCGGCGCGTACGCGCCGTTCCCGCCGTGCCGGCGCGACGTGTCATGCCGGTTGGCCCGGATATTGCTGAACCTGATGCATGACACCGGCAACGGCGCCGGTGGGCAGTCCCCGCAAACCATGCCCGTCGTACCGGCGGGCCGATCAGGACAACGGCGTCCCTCCGTGCACGGCACGGCCGGATGCCGGTGCGTTTCGACCGCCCGCCGCCGCCGCGCAGACAACGCGCTATCGACCGCCGCATGCAGGCGGCACTGGAACACGACATGACGACAGGCAAAGTCACGCTGCTGGGCGCCGGCCCCGGCGATCCCGATCTCCTCACGCTGAAGGCCGTGAAGGCGCTGGCCGCCGCCGACGTGCTGCTGCTCGACGATCTCGTCGCGCCCGGCATCGTCGAACTCGCGCCGCAGGCGCGCGTGATCCGCGTCGGCAAGCGCGGCGGCTGCCGCTCCACGCCGCAGGCATTCATCGAGAAGCTGATGCGCCGCTACGCGCTGCGCGGCGCGCACGTGGTGCGCGTGAAAGGCGGCGACGCGCTGCTGTTCGGGCGCGCCGGTGAAGAACTGGCGACACTGCGCGCGGCCGCGATTCCGGTCGAGATCGTCAACGGCATCTCGTCGGGATTCGCGGCCGCCGCGAGCCTCGGCATCTCGCTCACGCACCGCGAGCATTGCCAGGGCGTCACGTTCGTCACCGCGCACCGTCAGGACCACGGCGAACCCGACTGGGCCCGCCTCGCGGCGACCGGCACCACGCTCGCGATCTACATGGGCATGAGCCGCGTCGACAGCATTGCCGCCGGCCTGCTCACCGCGCTGCCGCCGTCGACGCCGGCCGCGGCCGTGCAATGGGCCGGCCCGCCCGACGAACGCCGCCGGACCGGCACGCTCGCCGATCTCGCGCGCGGCATCGACGAAGCGCGGCTCGGCAGCCCGGCCGTGATCCTCGTCGGCGGCGCGATCGGCGAAGCAGCCGTGCAGCACGTGCCGGCCGCGGGCGTCGCGATCGAAACGGCCTTGTCCCGGGCCGCGTAGCATGCGCGACACCACGCGGCACCGGCCGCCCACCTATCATGAAGACAGCGGCACCGGCCGCCGGGCCGCCATGCGCGGCACCGACACGATGACCGCACGGGGCCGTTGCCCCCGATCCGCCCATCGCGCCACGATTTCGCCGCCGCCGTTCGCGTCATGAGTACGCCTGCTTCTTCCGCCCGCCTGCGCGTGCTGCTCGTCACCGACACCGACAAGCCGATCGGCGAGCTCGGCGATGCACTCGCGACCCTCGGCTACGAGATGCTGAACGACGTCGCGACGCCCGCGCGCCTGCCGGCAGCCGTCGAGGAACAGCATCCCGACGTCGTGATCATCGATACCGATTCGCCGTCGCGCGACACGCTCGAGCAGCTTGCCGTGATGCACGCCACCGCGCCGCGCCCCGTGCTGATGTTCAGCCACGACGCCAACCAGTCGCTGATCCGCGCGGCGGTCGGCGCGGGCGTCAGCGCGTATCTCGTCGAAGGGCTGTCGGCCGAGCGCCTCGCACCGATTCTCGAAGTCGCGCTTGCCCGTTTCTCGCACGACGATGCGCTGCGCCGCCGGCTGGCCGACGTCGAGCGCGAACTCGCGGAGCGCAAACTGATCGACCGCGCGAAGCGCCTGCTGATGGACCAGCGCAAGCTGTCCGAACACGACGCCTACGCGGCACTGCGCAAGCGCGCGATGGACCAGGGCCTGCGCATCGTCGACGTCGCGCGGCAACTGCTCGACGCGTCACCCCAGTCATGAATGCCATGGATATCTCCTCTCCCGCCGCGCCGGAACGCGCGCATCTTCGCCTCGGGTTCGTCGCGCTGAGCGACGCGGCCCCGCTGATCGTCGCGCAGCGCCTGAACCTCGGCGCGCGACACGGCCTCACGCTCGAACTCAGCCGCCAGCCGTCGTGGGCCGCCGTGCGCGACAAGCTGCTGAGCGGCGAACTCGACGCCGCGCATGCGCTGTACGGGCTCGTCTGTGGGCTGCAGCTCGGGATCGGCGGCCCGCAGGCCGACATGGCCGCGCTGATGGTGCTGAACCGCAACGGCCAGGCGATCTCGTTGTCGCGCGGCCTCGCCGACGCGTATCGCACCAGCGGCAGCGTGCGCGACGCGTTCGCGACGCTCGGCCGCAAGCCGCTCCTCGCGCAGACCTTCCCCACCGGCACGCACGCGATGTGGCTGAACCACTGGCTCGCGTCGCACGACGTCGATCCGCTGCGCGACGTGCGCAGCGTCGTGATCCCGCCGCCGGAGATGGTCGCCGCGCTCGCCAGCGGCGAACTCGACGGCTTCTGCGCCGGCGAGCCGTGGCATGCGGTGGCCGCGGCCTGCGGCGCGGGGCGGACCGTTGCCGTCACGAGCGAGATCTGGCCCGACCATCCGGCGACGGTGCCCGCGACCCGGCCCGATTTCGTCCCGCGGTACCCGGCCACGGCCCGCGCGCCG
>NZ_JAAGPG010000366.1:0-8792 GCF_017104665.1 Burkholderia sp. Se-20378
CTTTCTGCCCCCTCTGTCTCGTGTCGACGCTCTCACGTGCTGGCAGCTCTGTCAGGGCGTGCACGGATCTTTCGAACAGCGCACGCACCGGCACGTCGCGGCCGAGCCGTTCGGCCACGCGCGTCGCAACGCGCACGGCGGCGAGCGAATGGCCGCCGAGATCGAAGAAGTGATCGCCGCGGCCCACGCGCTCGAGATTCAGCACGTCGCACCAGATCGCCGCGAGCGCGGCTTCGTCGCCGTCGTGCGGCGCTTCGTACGCGCGTTCGACGCGCACCGGCGCCGGCAGTCGTGCGCGGTCGACCTTGCTGTTGGCATTGCGCGGCAGTGCGTCGAGCACGATCAGTTGAGCCGGCACCATGTAATCGGGCAGCGTGCGGCGCAGGTGCGCGTCGAGCGTCGCGGCTTCGACCGGCTGCGCGGCCGCCTGTGCATCGGCAGTCAGTTCGACATACGCGACGAGCTGCGCGAGTGCGCCCTGCCCGTGCACGACCGCGCAGGCTTCGCGCACTGCCTCGTGCGCGGCAAGCTGGGCCTCGATCTCGCCGAGTTCGATGCGCAGCCCGCGCAGCTTCACCTGGTGGTCGACGCGGCCGATGAAGTCGAACACGCCGTCTGCGCGACGCCGCACGAGGTCGCCCGTGCGGTACAGCCGCGCGCCCGGCGCGCCGTACGGATCGGGCACGAAGCGCTCGGCCGTCAGCGCCGGGCGGTCAAGATAGCCGCGTGCGACACCGATCCCCTCGCCGCCCAGATACAGTTCGCCGATCACGCCGACCGGCAGCGGGTGCAGGCGTTCGTCGAGCACATGCGCGGTGCGTGCGCCGACCAGCGTGCCGATCGGCAGGTACGCGGCGTCGCCGAGCTTCGCGAGATCGTCACCGGGCCGGAACATCCACAGCGTCGGCGTGATGACGGTCTCGGTCGGGCCGTAGCCGTTGACCACGCGCACGTTCGGCAGCGCGCGGCGCAGCATCGCGAACGCCTCGCGCGACGTCGCCTCGCCGCCGACGGTCAGCGAACGCAGCGTCGGCGGTGCGCCATGCGCGAGCGCCCATTCGGCGAGTTGCGCGGCGCAACCGGGCGGCACGTAGGTCATCGTCACGCCGTCGCGGACCATCATCGCGCAGGTCTGCGCCGGCGGCCACAGCACGTCGGCCGTCACCGACACGGCGGCGCCCGACATGTATTGCGAAAACCAGCCTTCGTGCGCGCCGTCGAAGTTGACCGACTGGAACAGCAGGAACACGTCGTTCTCGCCCGCGCCATAGCGCTCGGCAATCGCCGCGCAATGCAGCGCGAACGACGCATGATCGACGATCACGCCCTTCGGCTTGCCGGTCGAACCCGACGTGTAGATCGCATAGGCCGCGTGGCCCGGCAGCACGTCCGGCAGCACGACGTGCGCGGCTTCGTCGAGTGCGTCGACTTCGTCGGCGCGCCACACGCGCAGGTCCGGCAATTCGGGCAGCGACGCGACGCTCGCGCCGTCGGTCAGCACGTGCGCGATGTTCGCGTCGCCGACGATCTGCGCGAGCCGTTCGCGCGGATGCGCAGGATCGAGCGGCACGAACGCGGCGCCCGACTTCAGCACCGCGATCAGCGCGACGAGCAGGTCGACCGAGCGCTGCAGCGCGACGCCGACGCGCATTTCCGGTCGTACGCCGGCTGCCACCAGGTGGCGCGCCAGCCGCGCCGCGCGCGCATCGACTTCACCGCGCGTCAGCGCGCGATCGATATCGGCGACGCCGCGTGCGTCGGGCCGTGCCTGTGCATGCGCGGCGATGCGGGCATGAACGGGCACGAACGGTTCGGATCCGGTTGCGCCCGCCGGCGCGTTCCACGCGAAAAGCTGCTCGCGCTCGGCGGCGGGCAGCCAGTCGAGATCGCCGACCGGCATGTCGGGGCGCGCGAGCGCATCGGCCAGCAGCGTGACGAAGCGCGCGGCCAGCCGTGAAATCGCGTCCGCTTCGAACAGGTCGAGCGCATAGATGAATGCGGCGTCGAACGTGCCGTCCGGCGTCGCTTCGACCGAAAGCGTCAGGTCGAATTTCGCGGATGGCGTGCCCGACGGCAACAATGCGGCCGACGCCGCGCCGAGCGCCGGCAGCGCGCGGCGCTCGCCGTACGCGGCCATCACCTGGAACAGCGGATGGTGGCTTGCACTGCGCGGCACGCCGAGCGCGTCGACCACCTGCTCGAACGGCACGTCCTGGTGCATCTGCGCGTCGACGAGCGCACGCTGCGTGCGCGCGACCAGCGACGAGAAATCGCCGTGCGCGGGCACATCGACATCGATCGCCAGCGTGTTGACGAAGAAACCGATCAGGCCGGCGACTTCCGCACGTTCGCGGTTCGCGGCCGGCACGCCGACGCAGATGCGCGCGTCGCCGGTCGCGCGCGCCAGCAGCGCATCGAGCGCGGCGAGCAGCACCGCGAACGGCGTGGCGCCCGATGCAGCCGCGAATGCGCGCAGTTGCGCGCCGATGCGCGCGTCGAGCGAAAATACATGGCGTGCACCGCGCGCACTACGACGTGCGGGTCGTGCCGCCGCGCCCGGCAGCGCCAGCACGCCGCGTTGCGGATCGAGTCGTTCGCGCCAGAACGCGAGCTGGCGATCGCGTTCGCCGGCGTCGAGCCAGCGGCGCTGCCACAGCGCGTAATCGGCGTACTGGATCGGCAGCGGCGCGAGCGGCACCGGCCGGTCGGACGCATACGCACGATAGAACGCCGCGAGTTCCTCGAGCATCACGCCCGACGACCAGCCGTCCGACACGATGTGATGCACGGTCAGCGCGAGCCAATGATGCGTCGCATCGAAGCGCACCAGATGCGCGCGGACGAGCGGCGCCGCGCCGAGATCGAACGGCTCGGCTTCATCGGCCGTCGCGACGGCCTCCGCGCGCGCCGTGCGCTGCGCCTCCGGCAGCGCCTCGAGATCGGTTTCGCGCCACGGGCAGCGCAACGGCGCGTGGATCGTTTGCGCGACACCATCCTGCGCTTCGTCGAACGTCGTGCGCAGCGCCTCGTGGCGCGCGATCAGCGCGTCGCACGCAAGACGCAGCGCATGCGCGTCGAGCGGGCCCGTCAGCGCCAGGCGCTCGGTGATGTGATACGCGTCGGGCGCATCGATCAGCCGCGCGTGCAGCCACAGCCGCGTCTGCGCGAACGACGCCGGCACGCGGTCGCTGCGTGGCGTACGCGGCGGGATCGGCAGCACGCGGAAATCGATGCCGGCGGCGCCGAGCTTGTCGATGAAGACCGCGCGCTGCGCGTCGGGCAGTTGCGCGAAACGCGTCGCGAGCGCGAGCCAGTCGGGTTGAACCTTCGTCATCCGTCGTCCTTATTGGGTTTCCAGTTCGCCGAGCAGCGCATCGATCGCGCTCGCCGCGTCGGTTTCGCCGCGCGCCGCGCAGGCCGCGTCGATCGCCTCCGCGCAGCGCGCCAGCGTGCGCGTGTCGAACAGCGTGCGCAGCGGCAATGCGAGCCCCCAGTGCAGGTTCGCCTGCGCGTGGGCCTGCGTCGCGGGCAGCGAATGGCCGCCGAGCAGGAAGAAATCGCCGTCGCGACCAATCGCGTCCACGCGCAGCACGCGTTGCCAGATCTCGGCGAGCGCGCGTTCCGTGTCGGTCGCGAGCTCGGCTCCGGCCGCCGCCTCGCGCACCGGCGCGGGCAACGCATGGCGGTCGCACTTGCCGTTCGGCGTGACGGGCAATGCATCGAGTTCGATCAGCTGCGACGGCACCATGTAAGCCGGCAGTTGCGCGCGCAGCGCGTCGAGCAACGCCGCCCGGTCGAGCGGGCCCGCGTCGCCGCGTGCGACATAGCCGATCAGTTGCTCGTCGCGCACGATCACGACCGCATCGTTCACGCCGGGCGCCGCGCGCAGCAGCGCCTCGATCTCACCCGGCTCGATCCGCTGGCCGCGCAGCTTGACCTGCGTATCGACGCGGCCGAGGTAGTCGAGCGCACCGTCGGCGCGCCGACGCGCAAGGTCGCCCGTGCGGTACATGCGCGCGCCCGGCACGAACGGATCGGGCACGAAGCGCTCGGCGGTCAGCGCCGCACGGCCGAGATAGCCGCGCGCGAGGCCCGCGCCCGCGAGATACAGTTCGCCGGTCGCACCGGCCGGCACCGGCTGCCAGGCGGCATCGAGCACGTGCAGCTGCAGGTTCGCGATCGGGTGGCCGATCGGCACCGCGACCGCATTTGCGTCGTCGGGGCCGCAGGTCCAGTGCGACACGTCGATTGCCGCTTCGGTCGGCCCGTACAGGTTCACGAGCGTCGCGTTCGGCAGCAGCCGCGCCATCTTCGCGACGAGTTCCGGCGCGAGCGCCTCACCGCTCGCGACGATCAGGCGGACGCTGTCGCACTGCGCGGCGGCCGAGAAATCGTCGAGATAGGCGGCGAACGCGGCGAGCATCGACGGCACGAAGTGCAGCACCGTCACGCCGTGCGCATGGATCGCGGCGGCCAGACGCGCCGGATCGCGGTGATCGCCGGGCGCGGCGATCGCGAGCTTCGCGCCGATCGCCAGCGGCCACACGAATTCCCATACCGATACGTCGAAGCCGAACGGCGTCTTGTGCAGCACGACGTCGTCGCGCGTGAGCCGGTATGCGTGCTGCATCCACGCGATCCGGTTCGCGAGCGCGCCGTGCGTGTTGCCGGCGCCCTTCGGCTTGCCGGTCGAACCGGACGTGTAGATCAGGTACGCGAGTTGGGCGTCGTCGATCGTGGCGGTCGCGTTGGCAGCGTCGTTTTCGGTTTCATCGGCGAGCAGGTCCGCAACCGTGAGCAACTGGGTTGTCGCACCGTCACCCAGTGCGGCCTCGACCTGCTCGCGCAGGTGGGCCTGCGTGATCGCGACCGCCGGCCGCGCGTCGCGCAACATGTATGCAATGCGCTCGGCCGGATAGTCGGGATCGATCGGCAGGTAAGCCGCACCGGCCTTCAGCACGCCAACCAGCGCCATCACCATGTCGAACGAACGCTCGACGCACAGCGCGACCGGCGTGTCGGGCTGCACGCCGCGTCGGCGCAGCGCGGCCGCGATGCATGACGTGCTGACGTCGAGTTCGCGATAGGTTGTGCGATGCACACCGCCGTGAATGTCCGCGTATTCGAGCGCGATTGCGTCGGGCGTCGACCGTGCCGCGTCGGCGAACTGCAGATGCAGCGGCTGACGTTGTCCGTCCGGCCAGGTGTGCGCGGTGTCCTGCGCACGTACCAGCACGTCGCGAGTGGCATCGTCGGCGATCGACAGCGTGCCGAGCAGCGCATCCGGCGTGCGGGCCAGCGCATCGAGTGCACACGCGAACGCGCGGTGCCAGGTTTCAACCTGTCGTGCATCGACGCGCGCGGTGTCGTAGCCGTAGTCGATCGTCAGCTCGGCGCCACTCTCGATCACGAGCGTCAGCGCGAAATCGGTCGCTTCGATGCTGCGCACGCCGCTCAATGCGAGTGCACGCGGATCGGCGTCGCGCGCCGAGTCGTCCACCGGGTAGTTCTCGAACACGACCAGCGTGTCGAACAGTGCGCCGCCCGCGCCGCGCGCCCAGCGCTGGATGTCGGCGAGCGGCGTGTGTGCGTGCTCGGCGGCAGCCGCGTTCTCGCGTTGCAGCGTTTGCAGCCAGTCGGCCGCGCGTTGCTGCGGCGCGGGTGCGGTAATGACCGGCAGCGTGTTGATGAAGAGACCGAGCACCGAATCGACGTCCGCGAGCGCATCCGGACGGCCCGCGACGGTCGCGCCGAACGCGACGGCCGGCTGGTGCGTCATCCGCTGCAGTGCGAGCGCCCAGGCGCCCTGCACCAGCGTGTTGACGGTCAGCTTCAGTGCACGGGCGGTCTGCGCGACGCGCGTCATCGCGTCGGCATCGAGCGTTGCGCGCCACGTGACCATTTCGGCATCCGCGCGGTCGGCCGTGCGTTCCGCAATCAGCGTCGGTGCGTCGAGTCGCGCGAGGCGTTCCGTCCAGAAGCGCTCGTCGGCGTCGCGGTCGCGCGTGCCGAGCCATGCGATGAAATCGCGATAACGCAGCGCCGGGCGGCTCGCGAACGGCGACACGGCGTCCGGGTCGCGATAGTCGCGCAGCACGTCGGCGAGCAGGCGTGCGGTGCTCCAGCCGTCGAGCAGCACGTGGTGACGCGTCCACACGACGCGCCATGCTGCGTCGGTCACGCGGATCAGCGTGAGCCGCATCAGCGGCGGCTCGCGCCAGTCGAAACCGCGTGCGCGGTCGGCCGCGAGCCATGCGTCGAAAGCGGCATCGAACGTGTCGCCGCGCGTGCGCCAGTCGAGCTGTTCGACCGGCATTCGTGCGTGGCGATGCACGCACTGCAGCGGCGCGGCTTCGTCCGGCATCACGCTCGTGCGCAGGATGTCGTGGCGCGCGATCGACGCTTCGAACGCGGCGGCGAGCCGGTCGGCGTCAAGCGCGGTCGCGGTCGCGACGAGCTGGTTCACATAGCTGGCGTGACCGGGTGCGAACAGCGCATGGAACAGGATGCCCTGCTGCATCGGCGACAACGGATACACGTCGTCGATCGTGCGCCAGTCGAGCGGCGTGCGTTCGATCGCGGCCTGCGTCAGGCCGGCGGCGTGCGCGAGCGGGAAATCGCCCGGCGTCGCGCCACCGCCGCGATGCGCCACGCGCGACGCGCACGCTTCGACGAGTTCGCACAACGCCGCCGCGAAGCGTTCGGCGAATGCGTCGATCGTCGCGCGTTCGAATTGCGGTGCGCCGTAGACCCAGTGCACTTTCAGCGTGCGTGCGCCGTCACGATCCGTGTCGAGGTAGGCGTGGATCGCGAGCGTATTGCCGAGCGGCCCCTGTGGATCGCGCTCGATGCCGGTGCCGCCGAAGCGCGGCACGAGCGTGGCATCGCGCGGTGCGTCGAACTGACCGAGATAGTTGAACGTGACGCGCGGACGCGGCACGGCGGCCAGCGCCGCACGCGTCGCCGCATCGCCGTAGTGCGCGAGCACGCCGAAGCCGAGCCCTTTGTGCGGCACCGCGCGCAGCACGTCCTTGACCGCGCCCAGCGTGTCACTCGGCGTGGCCGCGACCGGCAGCGTCACCGGGTAATGGCTCGTCAGCCAGCCGATCGTGCGGCTCGCATCCGCGTCGTCGAACAGCGCCTCGCGGCCATGCCCTTCCAGTTCGACGCGGCACGATGCGGCACCGCTGACACCGGCCAGCGTCAGCGCAAGCGCCGCACCCAGCAGTTCGATCGTCTGCGTGCGATAGGCCGCATGCGCATCGGTCAACGCTGCGCGCGTCAATGCCGCGTCGATCGTTTGCACGACGACAGCCGCATCGGCGTTCGTCGCCGTTGCGTCGGGATGGTCGGGCACGACGTCGTCGCCCTGCGCCATACCGGCCCAGTAAGCGGCTTCGTCCGCGAACGGCGATGCCGGTTCCGTCGCCGCACGGGCGAGCCGTGCGGCCCACGCATCCGCGCGCAGGCCCGGCTGCGACAGCCGGATCGGCGTGCGTTCGCATGCGGCGCGGTACGCCGTGTCCAGGTCGTCGAGCAGGATGCGCCACGACACGCCATCGACGATCGCATGGTGAATCGCGAGATAGAGCTGCGTCGAGCCGTCCGGCAAGCGTGCCGCGCAAGCGCAGCCAAGCGGCCCGCGGCCGAGGTCGAGACGGCGCTGCAATGCGTCGAAGCGCGCAAGCGCGTCGGCATCGTCGCGGGCGGAGACTTCGACGAACGGCAGTGCGTCGTAAGGCTTCGCCGCATCGCTGGCGTGCCACGTACCGTCCGCGCCACGCGCGAAACGCTGGCGGAATGCATCGTGATGCGTCAGCAATGATTCGAAGGCGCGCGCGAACGCATCGGCGTCGAACGCCCCGCGCACGTCGAATGCAACCGACTGGTTCCAGTGGCCCGGATGCGGGATGTCGAGCGCGAAGAAGCGCTGCTGCGCGGGCGTCAGGACCTTTGCAGTCACCGGTGCGCTGGCTGCGACCGCGGGTTGTACGGCAGCAGCGGCAGCCACGTCCTCCGTCTTCGCGATGCGGGCGAGTTCGGCGACCGTCGGGCCGTCGAACAGTTGTTTCGGCGTAAAGCGCACGCCGCGCTTGCGCGCACGGGCGATCACCTGCAGCACGAGAATCGAATCGCCGCCGAGTTCGAAGAAATTGTCGTTGCGGCCAACCTGCGGCGCCTTCAGCACGGCCTGCCAGACGTCGGCGAGCACCGTTTCGACCGCGCCCTGCGGTGCATCGCCGGATGCAGCTGCGACCGGCGCAGCCGCCAGTTCGCGCAGCGCGGCGCGATCGATCTTGCCGTTCGCCGTGACCGGCAGGCGCGCGAGCGCGACGAATTGCGCGGGCACCATGTAGTCGGGCAGTTTCGCGGCAAGCGCCGTGCGCAAGGCAGCCTCGTCGAAGTTCGCACCGTCGCGCATCACGACGAACGTCGCGAGCCGCAGGCGGCCGTCGTGTTCGATCGCGAGCGTTTCAGCCTGCGCAACCGGGCCGGCCGCACGCACCGCCGCACTCACCTCGCCCGGTTCGACACGGTAGCCGCGAATCTTCACCTGGTCGTCGATGCGGCCAAGGAACGCGAGCCGGCCATCCACACGCAACCGTACGCGGTCACCCGTGCGATACAGCCGCGCGCCGGGCGTGAACGGATCGGGAACGAAGCGTTCGGCGGTCTGCGCCGGGCGCCCGAGGTACCAGCGCGCGACGCCCGGCCCGCCCGGACACCGATCGACCGTCGCACCGGCCGGCCCGCACGCGCCCAACCGGCACAGCGTCGCGGAGGGACAGAGG
>NZ_JAAGPG010000367.1:0-8627 GCF_017104665.1 Burkholderia sp. Se-20378
TAGCCGTGAAGCCCGCCGCCTTCGCGGCTTCCACGCCCGCGTCCACCGCGAGCCGCAGCGCGCGCGCCAGGCCGAATTCGCCGGCCGCGGCACCAATGCTCGCTTCCGCCTGCACGGGCTTACCCGGCAGGAAGCACGCCTTCTCGTCGTTCCAGCAGGCCTTGCCGCCCGACTGCGCGAACAGGTGCAGCACGGGGCTGAAGCCACCCGACATCGCGACGAGGTCGCACGACAGCGTCTGCAGCTTGCCGCCCACCTGGCCGTTCGAGAGCGACGCGACGTCGACCGACGATACGCGCCACTTGCCCGCTGCCCCCGTCACGACCGCACCGCTCATCACCGTCACGCCCTGCCGCTTCGCGGCGGCCGGCAGCGCGCCGTTCGACGATGCGCGCGAATCGACGACCGTCACCTTCGCACCGCACGCCTTCAGGTCGAGCGCGGTCTGGTAGGCGCGATCGTTGTTCGTGAACACGACTGCGTTGCGGCCCGGCAGCACGCCGAAGCGATGCACGTAGGTGGACACCGCGCCGGCGAGCATCACGCCCGGCAGGTCGTTGTTGCCGAACACGATCGGCCGCTCGTGCGCGCCGGTCGCGAGGATCACGCGTTTCGCGCGGACCTTCCACAGCAGTTCGCGCGTACCCTTGCGCATCGACACCGGCAGGTGATCGGTCAAACGCTGCGTGACCGTCACGAGGTTGTGGTCCTGGTAGCCGAACGCGGTGCTGCGCGACAGGATCGTCACGTCGGGCAGCTTGCGCAGCTCGGCCTCGATCTTCTCGACCCACTGCAGCGCGGGCTTCGCGTCGATCTCGGCGCGGCACGACAGCAGGCTGCCGCCGAGTTCGCGCTGGTCGTCGACGAGGATCACGCGCGCGCCGGCCGTGGCCGCCGCATGTGCAGCCGCGAGGCCCGACGGGCCACCGCCGACCACGAGCACGTCGCAATGCGCGTAGCACTTGTCGTAGCGATCGGCGTCGAGCGCTTCCGGCGCCTTGCCGAGGCCGGCTGCTTCGCGGATCTTCTCTTCGTACTTCGGCCACATGTTGCGCGGCCACATGAACGTCTTGTAGTAGAAGCCGGCCGGCAGGAAGCGCGACAGCTTCTGGTTGATCGCGTACTTGTCGTTCTCGAGCGTCGGCTCCGCGTTCACGCTGGACGCGACGAGCCCCTGGTACAGCTCGATCTCGGTCGCACGTGCGTTCGGCACCGTGTACGGGCCCGATTCGAGCTGCACGACAGCGTTCGGTTCCGCGACGTCGGCCGTCACGATCCCGCGCGGACGGTGGTACTTGAAGCTGCGCGCGACGAAGTGCACGCCGTTCGCGAGCAGCGCGGACGCGAGCGTGTCGCCCTGGAAGCCTTGATACGTGCGGCCGTTGAACGTGAAGGTCAACGGAATCGCGCGATTGATGCGGCCACCGGTGCCGAGGCGGTCTTTCTGGCTCATTTGCTCGTGCCCTCTTCGTGTGCGTTGCCGGCAGCTTCGCCACCGAACTTTTCGTAGCCCTTGATATCGTAGGTCACCGTGTCGCGCGTGGCCTTGAACCAGCGGCGGCAACCCTGCGCGTGCAGCCATTGCTCCTTGTGCAGCCCGCGCTTGTTCTCGCGCATGAACACGTATTCGCCCCATTCGCGGTCGGTCATGTTCTCGTTGTTCACGGGGCGCACGATGTCGGCTTCACCGCCGCACGAGAACTCGGATTCGGCGCGCGGCCCGCACCACGGACATTCGATCAGCAACATGTTTCTTTCTCCTGTGTCTGTGCGGCAGCGGTCAGTGCGCGACGGCGGCAGCGCCGTGCTCGTCGATCAGGTGGCCCGTGTAGAAGCGGTCGAGCGCGAACGGCGCGTTCAGCGGATGCGGTTCGTCGCGGGCGATCGTGTGCGCGAACACCCAGCCCGAGCCGGGCGTCGCCTTGAAGCCGCCGGTGCCCCAGCCGCAGTTGAAATAGAGGCCCTTCACGTCGGTCTTGGTGATGATCGGGCACGCGTCCGGCGACACGTCGACGATGCCGCCCCACTGGCGGTTCATCCGCACCCGCGAGAACACCGGGAACATCTCGACGATCGCCTGCAGCGTGCTTTCGATGATGTGGAAGCTGCCGCGCTGGCCGAAGCCCGTGTACTGGTCGATGCCTGCGCCGATCACGAGGTCGCCCTTGTCGGACTGGCTGATGTACGCGTGCACCGCGTTCGACATGATCACCGAGTTGACGACCGGCTTGATCGGCTCGGACACCAGCGCCTGCAGCGGGTGGCTTTCGATCGGCAGGCGCACGCCGGCCATGTCGGCGAGCGTCGTCGTGTTGCCGGCCGCGACCACTGCAACCTTCTTCGCCTTGATGAAGCCCTTCACCGTGTCGACGCCGACGACTGCACCGCCTTCGCGACGAATGCCCGTCACCTGGCAGTTCTGGATGATGTCGACGCCCGCGCGGTCCGCGCCGCGCGCGAAGCCCCAGGCCACCGCGTCGTGACGCGCCACACCTGCGCGGCGCTGGATCGATGCGCCGAGCACCGGGTAGCGGCTGTTCAGGTTGATGGTCGGCTCGATTTCCTTGATCTGCGCGGGCGTCAGGAATTCGGCGTCGACGCCGTTCAGCCGGTTCGCGTTCACGCGGCGCTCGGTATCACGCACGTCCTGCAGCGTGTGGGCCAGGTTCATCACGCCGCGCTGGCTGAACATCACGTTGTAGTTCAGGTCCTGCGACAGCCCTTCCCACAGCTTCATCGCCTTCTCGTACAGCGCGGCCGATTCGTCCCACAGATAGTTCGAGCGCACGATCGTCGTGTTGCGCGCGGTGTTACCGCCGCCGATCCAGCCCTTCTCGAGGATCGCGACGTTCGTGATCCCGTGCTCTTTCGCGAGGTAGTACGCGGTCGCGAGGCCGTGGCCGCCGCCGCCGACGATCACGACGTCGTATTCCTTCTTCGGTTCCGGGCTCTTCCACTGCTTTTCCCAGTTCTCGTGATACGAGAGGCCGTTGCGGAACAGGCTGAATATCGAGTAGCGGCTCATGTGAGTGATCCTTCGTTTAGCATTCGATGACGTTCACGGCCAGACCGCCGCGCGACGTTTCCTTGTACTTCGTCTTCATGTCGGCGCCCGTCTCGCGCATCGTCTTGATGACCGAATCGAGCGACACGTAGTGCTGGCCATTGCCCTTGAGCGCCATGCGCGACGCGTTCAGCGCCTTGATCGCACCCATCGCGTTGCGCTCGATGCACGGGATCTGCACGAGCCCGCCGACCGGGTCGCAGGTCATCCCGAGGTTGTGCTCCATGCCGATCTCGGCCGCGTTCTCGACCTGGTCGGGCGTGCCGCCCATCACCGCGGCGAGCGCGGCGGCGGCCATCGAGCAAGCGACGCCCACTTCGCCCTGGCAACCGACTTCCGCGCCGGAGATCGACGCGGTTTCCTTGTAGATGATCCCGATCGCCGCGGCCGTCATCAGGAATTCGACGATGCCGGCTTCGTTCGAGCCCGGCACGAACTTCACGTAGTAGTGCAGCACCGCGGGAATCACGCCGGCCGCGCCATTGGTCGGCGCGGTGACGACCCGGCCGCCGGCCGCGTTCTCTTCGTTGACGGCCATCGCATACAGGTTGACCCAGTCGAGCATCGACAGCGGGTCGCGCAGCGACTCTTCCGAGCGCTCGCGCAGGCGGGCGTTCAGCTCGGCCGCGCGGCGCTTCACGCGCATCGGACCCGGCAGGTCGCCCTCGACCTTGCAGCCGCGCTCGACGCACGCGGCCATCGTGCGCCAGATCGCGAGCAGCCCGGCGCGCACTTCGTCGGCGGGGCGCAGCGCGCATTCGTTGCGCATCATCAGCTCGGCGATCGACAGCCCGTGTTCGCGGCACTGGCGCATCAGGTCGTCGCCGGTGCGGAACGGATACGGCACCTCGACCGCCGCGCGCACGCCGTTCACGCGATCGCCGTCGCGGTTCACGACGAAGCCGCCGCCGACCGAGTAATACTCTTTCTCGACGAGCAGTTGGCCGTGCTCGTCGAAGGCCTGGAAGCGCATGCCGTTCGGGTGCACGATGCTCGTGCCGCTCATCAGCTTGCGGTAGAAGCCGATGTGCTCCTTTTCCTCGAAGCGGACAGTCTGCTTGCCGAGCAGCGACAGCGATTTCTCCGCGCGGATCGCGGCGAGCCGCGGCTCGATCAGGTCCGGATCGATCGTGTCGGGCAGGTGGCCCTCGAGACCGAGCAGCACGGCCTTGTCGGTGCCGTGGCCCTTGCCGGTCGCGCCGAGCGAGCCGTATAGTTCGACCCGCACGCGGCGCACGAAACCGAGCAGGTTCGCGTCCTCCACGTGCGACGCGAAGCGGCACGCGGCGATCATCGGGCCGACCGTATGCGAACTGGACGGGCCGATGCCGATCTTGAACAGGTCGAAGACGCTGACGTTCATCTGGCTTCCTCTGGGTGAGACACACGTGAAATGACGTTGGCGCCAGTACATCAAAGCGTAAAATCGGCCGATAGAACAAAAACGGCATCGGCGTGGGATAACGCCGCCAAGCGCCACTTCGGCAGCCCCGAAAGTGCGTTTTGGCGATGGTTGGCGACGGAAAACCACAAGTCGGGCCGGAACCGATCAGCGACGCTGGCTACATCAGCGCCACCTGGCCCCGCCCGACTGCCGTACCCGCATCACCCGTATCAACAGACTGAGTGAGACCGCCCGCCCGGCGTGAAGAGATTGGCCGCGATGACAACCGACGTACCCGCTTCCCCCCTCGCAGAACCCGCGCCGCGGCGTATCCGCTTCGGCATCGTGCTGCTGCCGAACTTCACGCTGACGGCCTTCTCGGGCTTCGTCGACATGCTGCGGCTGTCGGCGGACGACGGCGACTACAGCAAACCCGTGCGCTGCGCGTGGAGCGTGATCGGCGAGACCCTCGCGCCGGTGCGCGCGAGCTGCGGGATCCAGATCACGCCTTGGGAAACCTTCGACGGCGCCGAGCCGTTCGACTATGTGGTGGTGGTGGGCGGGCTGCTGCATTCGGGGCCGCAGGCGGGCCCCGAGACGCTCGACTTCATCCGCCGCTCGGCGACAGGCGGCGCGACGGTCGTCGGCATCTGCACCGGCGTGTTCACGCTGATGCGTGCCGGCGTGCTCGACGGCTACCGCACCTGCGTGAGCTGGTTCCACTACTGGGATTTCATCGAGCGCTTTCCGGCCGCCGACCCCGACCTGCTGATCGCCGACCGGCTGTTCGTGATCGACCGGCGCCGCATCACCTGTTCGGGCGGCCGCGCGTCGATCGACGTCGCCGCCGCGATCCTGCTGCGCCATTTCGATCACGCGACCGTGCAGAAGGCGCTGCGCATCCTGCTGGTCGGCGAGATGCAGAAAGGCAATGCGCCGCAACCGCATCCGCCGGGCCTCGAGCCGGCGACGCACCCGAAGGTCAAGCGCGCGATCCTTCTGATGGAACAGCATGTCGGGCGTGCACTGTCGCTCGACGAGCTCGCGAGCAAGCTCGATTTGTCGACGCGGCAGCTCGAGCGGCTGTTCAAGGCGGAAACGGGCAAGAGCCCGCAGGCGTTTGCGAAGCAGGTGCGGCTGCGCACGGCCGCGTGGCTGCTGACGAGCTCGGACCGCACGGTGGCCGATATCGCGTCGAGCTGCGGGTTCGCCGATGCGTCGCACCTCGGGCGCGAGTTCCGCAAGCAGTTCGGCGTGCCGCCGGCGACTTATCGGGAACGCGGCGGGGAAGCGGCGGAAGCCGGCGCCGCAATCGCGGCAGACCCCGTCGAGGACATCGCCGACTGACGGCGACGGACCCCGCCCCCCTTCCAACCGATCGCGAAACGACACTCGAACGCATCGGTTTCGGCTCAATTGGAACCGGTTCCAATCAATTTAACCGACGTTGCTCTCCGTTAACCGAGGGTTATCCCGGATGCTGTCACACATTCAAATTTGTATGATGACCACATAACCTGACAAACCAGAGCACCATGTTCGAGAAAATTCCCGCCCGTGCGATGAGCGACCATGTCGCGCAGCAACTGCTCAAGCAGATCGAAGTCGGCAGTTTCTCCGCCACCGGCAAGCTGCCGACGGAGGCCGTGCTCGCGCAGGAATTCGGCGTGAGCCGCACCGTGATTCGCGAGGCGATCTCGCGGCTGAAGAACGAGGGCGTGGTCGAGCCGCGCCAGGGCAGCGGTGTGTACGTGAACCAGCACGGCGCGATCCGGCCGCTGCGGATCGACTACGCGGAGGCAGTCGAGGCCACCTCGCTGCCGCACCTGCTCGCGGTGCGCCGCGCGATCGAGGCCGAGGTCGCGGCCGAAGCGGCGTTGAATCACACCGATGACGACATGGCCGACATCGACGAGGCGCTGCGCAAGATCGACGATGCGGTGGCCGAAGGGCGCGACGGCGTCGCGGAAGACGTCGCGTTTCACCGCACGATCGCGGCCGTCACCGGCAACCCGTATTTCCTGAAGACGCTGCAGTTCCTGAACCAGTACCTCGAAGCCGGCGTGAAGGTCACACGGCGCAACGAAGCGACGCGCGAGGACTTCTCGCGCCAGGTACGCGAGGAGCACGCAGCGATCGCCGATGCGATCCGCGCGCGCGACCCGATGGCCGCACGCAACGCGGCACGCACGCACATGTACAACGCCGCCCGCCGTCTCGCGGAAGCCGGCATTTGCTGAAGCCCGCGGCCGCAGCCTCCGCAGGCGCCGCCGCTGTCACGAACCTCTCCCGAATCGATCAAGGTTGACCATGTCACGAAATGTTGGAGTCATCGGCCTCGGTGCGATGGGCCTCGGCGTCGCCCGCTCGCTGCTACGCGCCGGCCTGCGCGTGCACGCCTGCGACGTGCGCGACACCGTGCTGCAGGCGTTCGCCGCCGAAGGCGGCATCGCCTGCGCGACGCCGGCCGAACTCGGTGCGCAGTGCGACGTCGTCGTCACGCTCGTCGTCAATGCCGCGCAGACCGAAACGGTGCTGTTCGGCGAGCACGGCGCGGTCGCGGCGATGAAGCCCGGCGGCGTCGTGATCGCAAGCGCGACCGTCGCGCCCGAATTCGCGGTCGCGCTCGGTGCACGCATCGAGGCAGCCGGCCTGCAGATGCTCGATGCGCCGGTATCCGGCGGCGCCGCGCGCGCGGCGTCCGGCGAGATGACGATGATGACGTCGGGCCCGGCTGCCGCGTATGCGGGCTGCGAGGACGTGCTCGCGGCGATCGCCGGCAAGGTCTATCGCCTCGGCGATGCGCACGGCATCGGCTCGAAAGTGAAGATCATCAACCAGCTGCTGGCCGGCGTGCACATCGCGGCAGCGGCCGAGGCGATGGCGCTCGGCCTGCGCGAAGGCGTCGATGCCGATGCGCTGTACGACGTGATCACGCACAGCGCCGGCAATTCGTGGATGTTCGAGAACCGCGTGCCGCACATCCTGAACGGCGACTACACGCCGCTGTCGGCCGTCGACATCTTCGTGAAGGATCTCGGCCTCGTGCTCGATACCGCGCGCCGCAGCAAGTTCCCGCTGCCGCTGTCGGCCACCGCGCACCAGATGTTCATGAGCGCGTCGAGCGCCGGCCACGGCGGCGAGGACGATTCCGCCGTGATCAAGACTTTCCCCGGCATCACGCTGCCGCCCGCCCGCTGATTCGAACGACGCTTCTGCCATGACCGCTTCCGCTTCCCGTCCCCTGCTCGGCTGCATCGCCGACGATTTCACCGGCGCGACCGATCTCGCGAACATGCTCGTCAAGAGCGGCATGCGCACCGTGCAGACGATCGGCGTGCCCGCCGACGGCGCCGCTGACACCACGCTCGACGCCGACGCGATCGTCGTCGCACTGAAGTCGCGCACGATCCCCGCCGCCGACGCCGTCGCGCAATCGCTCGCCGCCTACGAATGGCTGCGCGCGCAGGGCTGCCGGCAGTTCTTCTTCAAGTACTGCTCGACGTTCGATTCGACCGACGCGGGCAACATCGGGCCCGTCGCCGATGCGCTGCTCGATGCGGCCGGCGGCGGCTTCACGATCGCGTGCCCGGCGTTCCCCGAGAACGGCCGCACGATCTATCGCGGCCACCTGTTCGTCGGCGACGTGCTGCTGAACGAATCGGGGATGGAGAATCATCCGCTCACGCCGATGCAGGACGCGAACCTCGTGCGCGTGCTGCAGCGGCAGACGAAGTCGCCGGTCGGCCTGATCCGCTACGACACGATCGCGCTGGGCGCGGCCGCCGTGCGCACGCGGATCGAACAACTGCGCGCGGAAGGCGCGTGCTTCGCGATCGCCGACGCACTGTCGGATCGCGACCTCTACGTACTCGGCGAAGCGTGCGCGGGCCTGCCGCTCGTCACCGGCGGCTCGGGCATCGCGCTCGGCCTGCCCGCGAATTTCCGCCGCGCGGAGCAACTGCCCGAGCGCGACAACGCGGCGTCGCTGCCGCGTATCGACGGCCTGTCGGCCGTGCTCGCCGGCAGCGCGGGCTGCGGGAGCGATGCGGGCGCGCAGGGCGTGCCGGCCGATGCGATCCGCGCGGTGTGCGTAGGCAGCCTGTACGGCGGCTCGGGCATTCCGGTGGACATCGACATGCGGCCGCTCCATCCGTGCCTGATCTGGATGGACCGGCG
>NZ_JAAGPG010000368.1:0-8468 GCF_017104665.1 Burkholderia sp. Se-20378
ACCGGAGCGAGCGGGCCGCTGCCGCCACCTGCTGCACCGCTGAGCGCGCCGGTAACGGTGGTGAGGAGGCCGGTGACCGGAGCGAGCGGCCCGCTGCCGCCACCCGCTGCACCGCCAAGCGCACCGGTGACCGTCGAGACGAGGCCGGTAACCGGAGCGAGCGGGCTGCTGGCGCCACCCGTTGCGCCGCCGAGCGTACCCGTGACCGTCGTGAGGAGACCCGTGAGCGGTGCGAGCGGGTTGGTCACGCCGCCGGTGCCGCCCGTGAGCAGGCCGCCGACGGCCTTCACGGTGTTGCCCGTCGACGAGACCGTGTTGCCAAGGCCGGTCGTGACCGGGTTGCCGCCCGCCGACGCGAGCAGGGCGCCAGCCTGGTTCAGGCCGTTGCCGACCGTGCCGAGCAGCGTGTTGACGGGGGCGCCGAGGCCGGTCGCCGTACCGATCGTCTGGGTCGTCTGGCCGACCATCGTCGTGATCGGCGTGATGGCCGAGCTGACCGTCTGCGTGACTTGCTGGATCGGGCCGGTCGACAGTGCGTTGGTGAGGGTGGTGCCGCCGTTCGAGACTGCACCGCCGATCGTCGATACGAGACCGCCGAGGGCGCCCGTGACCGGCGAGAGCGGTGTCAGCGGGCCACTGCCGAGGCTGGAGACCAGGTTGCCCGTCTGCGTGACGGCGCCGCCGAGTTGGTTGACCACGCCGCCCGTGCTGGCGAGCGTGGTGCCGAGCGGATCCTTCGTCGCGCCGAGCTGGCCGAGCCCGTTGCCGAGGCCGTTGCCAAGTGCCGTCACCGCGCCGCCGACGCTTTGCACGACGCCGCCTGCGGCTTGCGTGGTGGCCGGGTTGACGCCCGGCAGCGACTGGCTGCCGATGACGGAGCCCAGACCCGAGACGGTGCCGCCGACACCCGTGATGATGTTGCTGCTGCTTGCGAGGACAGTTCCCACTGGGTTCGACGACACACCCGAGGTGCCGGAGGTGCCGCTCGTGCCCGACGTACCGCTGGTGCCGCTCGTACCCGAGGTTCCGCTGGTGCCGGACGTACCGCTGGTGCCCGAGGTTCCGCTGGTGCCGGACGTGCCGCTCGTGCCGGAGGTACCGCTGGTGCCCGAGGTACCGCTCGTGCCCGACGTGGAGATCGTGTCGCCGCCGCCCGAACTCGAGCCGCCGCCGAGCCCCTGGCTGATGGAACCGGAACCGCCGCACGCGGAGAGGGAAAGCATGGCTGCAACGGTGGCCGCGATCAGAGTCGTCCGGAACACGCCATGGGGGATAACCTTAATGTCCATTTTGTCCTCGCATTAAAAATGTGTTGTGAACTGCGTTGTGTTGAGTGGTGCGAGGACTACTCTGCAACTGTCGTGCCATTTCGATGCTCGACGGTTCGACAACAGGTTTTAAACGAGGCAATTCCTTGTCAGAAAAGGAAGTTATGGAAATTGAAAGATTGTTGAATCTGTTTAAGCGCAGACAAATGAGAACGGTTTCGAGCGTTTCGTAACGTAACGTCACAACATTGGCGTTACGCGTGCGGCGTAACGTGGGGCCCGAGCAGGCTTGGTGGACGAGGCAATGGTTTTACTGGTGGATTAGGTGTGCACATCTAACCTATCGTAAATCCTATGTGTAAGTCGTACCGAAACGCCGTACAAATACGTTGTGCTCCTGGCCATTTTTTTCCGTCCAAGTCGTTAAAAGAGGTTGGAAGTTAAATGGGATCGGATATAGAATCCGGAGCAGATGTAAGGAAATGTACGGTTCGGTACACAACGTTCGAGGAGGGTCACTATCGCGAATGTTAACTTGCATCAAATGATGAGCCATGCCCCTCGGGGCAATCTATAAAGAAAGCGCACCCGATTGTCGTTGCAGCAGATGTGGCGAACAGAACGGGGCAACGGCCAGATATGCGGGGACGTATACGTATAAAAGGCCAAAGAACGTAAATACAGGCACGAGGAATAAAATGAAAGCAATGATGATTCGCTTCCTTCGGGAAGAAGACGGGGTTACCGCGATCGAGTACGGTCTGATTGCGGGTCTGATTGCTGTTGCGATCGTCGCCGGGGTGACGTCGATCGGTGGCAGCCTCGGGACCATGTTCACCAATCTCGGCACTTGCGTGACTACACGTACGGCTGCCGCATGTTCGGCCGCTACCATCTGGGGCTGACCTTCCGTAAATAATTGGAACGACTGCTTCACTTCGTGAAAGTCGTTTTGGTTCGGTAGCGAGCTGATTGTCTCGGCAATCTGCTCGCGCCGACATTTGCGGCGGACAGTTGCGCGATGGCAGATCTTATTTTCAGCGGGACATTCCTGGCCTGGGTGACGATTGTCGCGGCCAGTGATATCCGATTTCGGCGCGTTTCGAATTCGCTCGTCCTGGCGGGTTTGATCGCTGGATTTGGCGCGGCAATTTTCAACGCGAATCCATTTGGAATCTCGCTGTATCAGTCCATGTTCGGCATGCTGGTCGGGCTGGCCGGTCTTTTCCCCTTTTTCATGCTGCGACTGATGGGCGCGGCAGACGTAAAGACATTTGCCGTACTCGGTGTGTGGTGCGGTGCACACGCGCTGCTCTGGCTCTGGGTTGTCGCGAGCCTTGCCGCCGGTCTTCACGCCGTTGCGCTGATCGTGTTGTCGCGGACATCGCCGGGCGCGCTGTGGCGCCGCGGCGAGCCTGCACTCGCGCTTGGCAAATATCGGGCGACGCCGTATGCGGCATGTCTGGCGATACCGGCGGCGGCGTGGCTCGTGTATCTGATTGCAACGGGGGGCATGCGATGAAGCGACTGGGGCAGCTGCAGGGGCGCCGGCGGCAGCGCGGGGCGACGGCGGTCGAATTCGCGATCGTTTTTCCGCTGTTCTTCATGATCTTCTACGCGATCCTCAGTTTCGGGATGATTTTCCTCATTCAGCAAAGCCTGACGCTGGCGGCCAGCGAAGGCGCGCGCGCAGGTTTGAACTACGCGCCGACCCTGGCCGCGCGAGTGACGAACGCGACGACTGCCGCGCAGAATGTCCTGGGCTGGCTGAACATCAGCCCGCCGCAGGTCGCGGCGCCGCAGTGCAGTTACGACACGACGAATCCGCCGTCGCTCTATTGCCTGACGGTCACGGTGAGCTACTCGCCGGAAGCGTGGGTCACGACCATGCCGTTCCTGGGAGCCATCATCACCCAACCGTTGACGGGGACGGCAGTCGTGCAGATTCCGCAGTCGATCCTATGAGGTGGTCATCGTGACGCGATGGGTCCGCGAGCACATGAATCGAGCAGCAAGTAAAACTTACTCGGATTTTTATTCCGGCATCCATACAAAAACATGGCCAACAACCTAACCAAGATCATCGCGGGGCTACTGATTGCGATTGCTGTGCTGCTCGGAATCTATGCATGGATGCTCGGGCGCAGTTCGCCGGCTCCCGCGCCGGCGCAGCAGATCGCGGCGGTCAATCCGGTGCCGGTCGTGATCGCCGCGCGGGCGTTGCCGGCAGGCCAGCCGATTACCGCCGACGCGCTGAAGGTTCAGGCGACCGCGCCGATGCCGACCGGTGCGTTCAACAATCCGGGCGAACTCGTCGGCCGAGTGCCGACGCGAGACATCCCGGCTTCGTCGCCGGTCGTTTCGGGCGCATTGGTGTCGGGCCTCGCCGAGGACGTGCAGCCGGGCGAGCGCGCGATCGCGGTTCACGTAGACGAGACCAATGCTGTCGGCAACCGGCTGCGTCCCGGCAATTTCGTCGACGTGTTCCTGAATCTCAAGCGCGAGAGCGGTTCGACGATGCTCGACGGGGAAATCTCGCAGACGCAGGCTCGACTGCTGTTGTCGAAGGTGCGTGTGCTGTCGTTCGGCGATGCGACACCCGAACGCGACAGCGGCAGCAACACGAACGGCAACAACGGCCAGCCGTCGAATGTGCGCATCGCAGTACTGGCGGTGCCGACTGCGCAGGTCGACGCGCTGACGCTCGGTGAGGCGAGCGGCCGGTTGACCCTCGCATTGCGCAACCCGCGCGACGACGAGCTTGCCATGCAGACGGTTGCGGTGCGCACCGACAACAAGCTGTCACCGTCGGCGCTCGCCGCAGCCGGCGTGTCGTTGCAGCAATTGTCCGGCACGCAGCGCAATGCGGTGGCCAACGTGACCGTGCCGCCGTTGCCGTCGCACCTGCCGCCGGCGGTGCGGCCGAGCGGGGGTGGCGGCGGTATCGAGGTGATTCGCGGCGGCCGGTCGGAAACGGTTGCTTACTGAAAGGCATCGACGGTCATCGATATCAGCGACGACAAGTAAAAAGGCCGAGAGACGGTTCAACGAACAATGAAAAACACACTGATTGCATTCGCGATTGCTATCTGGGCCATGACCTTCGCATCGTTCGTCAACGCGAGCGAGACGATCGAACTCGCCGTTGGCGCACAACGGCAAATTTCGGCTGGCCGCGCGTTGCAGCGCGTTGCGGTTGGCGATCCGGCGGTCGCCGACGTGCTGATCATGAAAGGCAGCCGTTCCGGATCGGTGCTGCTGACCGCGAAGGCGCCGGGTGCGACGAACGTGATGCTGTGGGAGCGCGGCCGCGACGAGCCGACCGTGTGGAATGTCGAAGTCGTCGATGCGTCCGCACATGCAGTGCTCGACGGCTCCACGCCGCGCGTGAATGCGTATGGCGGAACGGCGGTGCTGCGGGGATCGTCGACATCGCTCGATGCACACGACCGTGCCGTCGCGGTGGGCAAGAACATGAGCGCGAAAGGTGTCGTGATCGATCGCTCGACGATCGCCGGCAAGAACGTCGTGCAGGTCGATGTGCGCGTCGTCGAATTCAGCCGCTCGGTGCTCAAGCAGGTCGGCTTCAACTTCTTCAAGCAAAGCAACGGATTTTCGTTCGGCTCGTTCTCGCCGGGTGGCGTGCAGTCCTATAACGGCGGATCGGGCCCCGGTACCGGCGGGTACGTTCCGACGCTCGGTGCGCCCGTCGCGTCGGCCTTCAACCTGGTGGTGAACGCAGCCGGGCGCGGCATCTTCGCCGATCTGTCGCTGCTGGAGGCGAACAATCTCGCACGCGTGCTCGCGGAGCCGACGCTCGTCGCCCTGTCCGGACAGAGCGCCAGCTTCCTCGCGGGCGGCGAGATTCCGGTGCCGTCGCCGCAAGGGCTTGGCTCGACCGCGATCCAGTGGAAGCAGTACGGTGTCGGTCTCTCGCTGACGCCGACGGTGCTGAGCCCGCAGCGGATCGCACTGAAGGTTGCGCCCGAGTCCAGCCAGCTCGACTTCGTGAACAGCGTGACGATCAGCGGTGTCGCCGTGCCGGGCATCACGACCCGCCGGGCGGATACGACCGTCGAACTCGGCGATGGCGAGAGCTTCGTGATCGGCGGGCTGATCGATCGCCAGACGATGTCGAACGTGAGCAAGGTGCCGTTGCTCGGTGACCTCCCGATCATCGGGACATTCTTCAAGAACATGAACTATCAGCAGAATGACAAAGAGCTGCTGATCATCGTCACGCCGCATCTCGTCGCGCCGATCGCGAAGGGAGCAGTGCTGCCTGCGACGCCGGGTGAGCTGTCCGAACAGCGCAACGGGCCGGTCTGGCAGTCGTATCTGGGTGGCGCGGCATCGCCTGACGCCGCACCGGGATTTTCGAAATGAGTGCGAAGCATCGCGTGTTGCGATGCACCTGCACACCATGCGTAATCGGGGGTGTTCGACATGAACGCGCGAATCCAATCATTGTGTGAACCCGCCGTGACCGATTATTTCGTTTGCGCATCGCAACAGGAGGCGCATGTCCGCTGGCTGGCCGATACGCTCGTGTCGGCCGGCGCGGTCGAGGCTGCGTCGCTGGAGCCAGGTGTGCTGGCACAGCGCATCACGGGCCTCAATCCGGCGCTCGTCTTCATCGACTTCTCGGATGGCAGTCCCGCCGCGAGCATTGCCGCCGCAGCGGTTCGCGCGACGCACCCGGGGCTGCCGATCGTCGCGCTCGGTTCGCTCGCGCAACCGGAGAGCACGCTTGCCGCGCTGCGCGCCGGCGTACGCGATTTCATCGACGTGTCGGCCCCGGTGGAAGATGCGTTGCGCACGACGCGCGGGCTGCTTGCGAACGTCGGCGAGCCGGCGAGCCGCCATGGCAAGCTCGTCGCGTTGCTCGGCGCCCGAGCGGGCATGGGCGTGAGCACGCTCGCAGCGAATCTTTCCGTGTGGCTGCAGAAGCGCGCGGCAAGCCCGGAGGCGGGCGGCGTGCCGAATGGCGGTACGCCGGCCGGTCGCCAGACCGCACTCGTCGACCTGGGGTTGCCGGCAGGCGATGGCGCACTGTTCCTGAATACCCGCTGCGAATTCCATTTCATCGATGCGGTTCACAATCTGCGCCGCATCGACCGGACCTTTGTGAATACCGCGTTGACGCGGCATGAGAGCGGTGTCGCCTTGACGACGCTGCCGGCCGATCTCGGCGGATTGCGCGACGTGTCGTACGCATCGTGCGCCGGTTTGCTGAACCGTTTTCGCGCATTCTTCGATCAGCAGATTGTCGATCTCGGCGGCTTTTCCAACCACGAGTTCGTCGCCCAGATTACGAATTCGGCCGACGAAGCGTGGCTCGTCTGCGATCAAGGCGTCGCGTCGATCGTGTCGGCAGCCGATCTCCTGACCGAGTTGCGCGACGCAGGCGTCGAGCCCGATCGTGTGCGGCTCGTCGTCAACCAGTACGACCCGGCACTCGACCTGACGCCCGCGCAGATCGCCGAGCGTCTCGGGCTGTCGCTGGTCGGTACGCTGCCGTCGCGACGCGTCGCGATCGGCCATGCCGCGAACCAGGGTCGGCTCATTGTCGACATGGCGGAGCGCGACCCGTATGTGCGCGCGCTCGAGTCGCTTGCCGCGCGGCTGCCAGGCGTGTCGGTCAGGTCGACCGCCACGCGACCGGCATCCGGCCTGTCTGCGCTGAAGCGCTTCATTCAACCCTCGTCCAAGCGGTCGTAAGCGATGGCACACGACATTCAATTCGCCGACGGCGCAGCGCCGTTCTCCCAGACGCAGCAATTCCACGACATCAAGAATGCCGCGCATGAACATCTGCTGACGCGCATCGAAGAACTGGGCGCCGAGTTCGGCCGATGGTCCCGACAGGCGATCAACCAGTTCGTCGATCTCGAGATCGACAGCTTCGTGCGCCTGCGCCGCATTCCGCTCAACGAGAACGAGGTGCGAGCGATCGCCGAGGCGCTGACGAAGGAGCTCGCGGGCTTCGGGCCGATCGAGGACCTGCTCGCGGACCCGGCCGTCGAGGACATCCTGATCAACGGCTACAACGACGTGTACGTGTCGCGTCACGGGATCCTCGCAAGGCTGCCGGTGCGCTTTACCGACAACGCGCACCTGTTGCGGATCGTGCGCCGGATCCTCGCGCCGATCGGTCGCCGCCTCGACGAGTCGAATCCGATGGTCGACGCTCGGCTGCCCGACGGTGGCCGCGTGAACGTCGTGATCGAGCCGCTGTCGATCGACGGCCCGGTCGTATCGATCCGGAAATTCCGCAAGGATCCGCTGAAGCCGTCCGATCTGCTCGGCAACGGGACGTTCAACGAGGAGATCAACACGCTGCTCCAGGCGGCCGTCGAGGCGCGCTGCAACATTCTCGTGTCGGGCGGCACGAGTTCCGGCAAGACGTCGCTGCTCAACGCGCTCGCGTTCCACATTCCGGAGATCGAGCGGGTCGTGACGATCGAGGATACGGCGGAGCTGTCGCTGAACCACCCGCACGTCGTGCGGCTGGAGAGCCGGCCGGGCGGGTTCGACGGCACCGGCGTCGTGTCGATTCGCGACCTGTTGCGCAATACGCTGCGGATGCGCCCGGACCGGATCATCGTCGGCGAAGTGCGCGGCGGCGAAGTGCTGGAGATGCTGCAGGCGATGAACACCGGTCACGACGGCTCGATGGGCACCGTGCACGCGAGTTCGCCGCGCGAGTGCCTGTACCGTCTCGAGATGCTGGCCGGCTTTGCCGGCTTCCAGGGCACCGAATCGAGCCTGCGCCGGCAGATCGCGAATGCGATCGACTTCATCGTGCAGATCGGGCGCCTGTCGAACGGGCGGCGGCGGATCCTGTCGATCACCGAAGTAACCGGGCTGTCCGACAACATCATCGCGACGCAGGAGCTTTACCGTTACGAAGCGCGCGTGACGGCGGAAGGCGAGGAAGTCGACCACTGGGAAACGCTGGGCATTCATCCGCATTCGCCGAAGCTTGCGCGCTTCCGCCAGACGCTGACGAGCGGCGGATTCGGCGATGGCGGGTTTGGCGGGGGCTTCGGCGGCGGCGGGTTCGGCCGCGGTGGCGGGGGCTTCAATGTATAGCGCAATGGTGTGGGTGCTGGCGATCGCGATGCTGTGTGTCGCGGCTGCGATGATGCTGTGGCGTCACGCGGAGACCCGGCGCGTGCGGACCGACGCGAAGCGCTG
>NZ_JAAGPG010000369.1:0-238 GCF_017104665.1 Burkholderia sp. Se-20378
GAAAAAAAAAAAAACACCAACCAACAAAACATAACCGAAACATACAACTATACCAAAGACTTCTAATCGAAAATATCAACGTCGTAAGTACACATCACTACGTTATAATGCTCCAAGTTATATACTGTCATACAAGCCCACATTACACAGACACCCAACCGCAACTAGAGTACACAAGCGATATCGATGAGCCTCATCTCACAACAACTCCATATCTAGCTCTCCAAGCGTCACACTC
>NZ_JAAGPG010000370.1:0-8603 GCF_017104665.1 Burkholderia sp. Se-20378
GGTTCTCATCGTGGCGTCCTCACTGCGTCAGCACGACGCCGCTGGCCGGCGACCACGACACGAACACGTCGTCGTTCCACGCCGGTGCGTTGTCGTTCATCAGGTGCGAGCTCGACAGGTTCGACACGACCGTCTTGCCGCTCGGCAAGCGCACGTGATACAGCGAGTAGCTGCCCATGTACGCGATGTCGGTCACGACGCCGCGCGCCCAGTTGTGTTTCGAGCCCGGCTTCTCGCGCGACACGTGAATGCGTTCCGGGCGCACCGAGATGCCGACCGGCATCCCGAGCGGGCCCGTCACGCCGTGGTTCACATGCATGCGCGCCTCGAGGTCGTCGCTTTCGACGAAGATGTGATCGGGTTCGTCTTCGACCACGCGGCCTTCGAACAGGTTGGTCGAGCCGATGAATTCGGCCGAGAAGCGGCTGTTCGGGTATTCGTAGACTTCGCCGGGCGAGCCGATCTGCACGATCTTTCCCTCGCTCATCACCGCGAGGCGGGTCGCCATCGTCATCGCCTCTTCCTGGTCGTGCGTGACCATCACGCAGGTCACGTCGACCTGCTCGATGATGTTCACGAGTTCGAGCTGGGTTTTCTGGCGGATCTTCTTGTCGAGCGCGGACATCGGCTCGTCGAGCAGCAACAGCTTCGGGCGCTTCACCAGCGAACGGGCGAGCGCAACGCGCTGCTGCTGGCCGCCCGAGAGCTGATGCGGCTTGCGCTTCGCGTACTTGCTCATCTGCACGAGCGCGAGCGCATCGGCCACGCGCTCCCTGATCTCGTGCTTCGGCGTGCCTTCCTGCTTGAGGCCGAATGCGACGTTCGATTCGACCGTCATGTGCGGGAACAGCGCGTACGACTGGAACATCATGTTCACCGGCCGGCGGTACGGCGGCAGCAACGCGAGATCTTCGCCGTCGACGAAGATCTTGCCGGACGTAGCCGTCTCGAGCCCGGCGAGCATGCGCAGCAACGTCGACTTTCCGCAGCCGGAGCTGCCGAGCAGCGCGAAGAGTTCGTTCTTCGCGATCGTCAGGTTCACGTTGTCGACGGCCGTGCTGTCGCCGAATTTCTTCACGACGTTCTCGATGCGCACGAATGCGTGCGCATCGCGCCGGGCGTCGGCCGCAACCGACGCGGCAGGAAGCGTATGGATCATCGTCGTCTCCCTCAACCGCCCGACTTCAGCTGCAGCCACAGACGGTTCTGCATCCGCGCGATGTCCGCGCTGCGCGGCATCGCGAGCGACGTCTTCGCGATCGTCGCGTCGGACAGGTAGATGCTCGGGTCCTGCACGATCGCCGGTGTCACGAACGGGCGCGCGGCCTTGTTGGCGCTCGGGTAGAAGATCTCGTTCGTGATCGCCGCGTTGGTCTTCGGGTCCTCGATGTAGTTGATCCACTTCAGTGCGGCTTCCGGATGCGGCGCATCCTTCGGGATCGCCATCACGTCGAACCACAGCAGGCCGCCTTCCTTCGGATTCACGTAGCGAATCTCGTACGAGCGCTTCGCGTCGAGCGTGCGCCGCCGCGCGATGCCGACGTCGCCCGACCAGCCGAGCACGACGCACACGTCGTTGTTCGCCAGGTCGTCCGCATAGCCGGCCGAGCTGAACTGCGTGACGTACGGGCGGATCTTCTTCAGCACGTCGTAGGCGGCCTGGTAGTCGGCCGGGTTCTTGCTCTCGGGATCCTTGCCCATGTACTGCAGCGCCGCCGCGAACGCGGCGTCCGGTGCGTCGAGCAGCGAGATGCCGCAGCCTTTCAGTTTCGCCGCGTTCGCCGGGTCGAACAGCAGCGCCCAGCTGTCGGTCGGTGCGGTGTCGCCAAGGCGCTTCCTGACCGCCTCGACGTTGTAGCCGATCCCCGTCGTGCCCCACGCCCACGGCACGCCGTACTGGTTGCCCGGATCGGCCTTCGCGACCATCTTCATCAGCACCGGATCGAGGTTCGCGAGATTCGGCAGCTTCGACTTGTCGAGCTTCTGGTACACGCCGGCCTGGATCTGCTGCGCGAGATAGTTCGACGTCGGCACGACGATGTCGTAGCCCGAGCTGCCTGCGAGCAGCTTCGTCTGCAACGTATCGTCGCTGTCGTAGCTGTCGTAGCGCACCTTGATGCCCGACTGCTTCTCGAAGGTGGGTACCGTGTCCTTCGCGACGTACTCCGACCAGTTGTACACGTTCAGGTTAGTGTCGCCGGCATGGACGGACAGGCTGGCCGCGACGGCCAGCGCCGCCGACGTGACGCGCGCGGCGCGCAACGCCGGTTGACGACGGATACGGATACGCATGGGGATTCTCCTTGTGATGGGGATCGGCCGTTGCGCCCGGTCCGGGTCCGGACTCGCGTCAACGCCGTCAAGCGGTGTTCAGCACAAGGGTCAATGTAGAGATCGCGGCCGTCAGCGTCAGTCCCGAAAACCGGGACAAACGGCGACGTCGATTCCAGCCGTTTGGGTAGATTCCCGCGTAGGCAGTCGAAAATATTCGTGATACCTGTAGCGCCACCTGAAAATCTTCGACACACGACGTCATGAGCGCTGCGCTGCCCGCCCCCGATCTCCCGTTGAGCCACGTCGCGTTCGTGACCGAAACGCTGGGCGACATCGCACAAGCCGTCGGGACGCCGCAGTTCATGCGCGCCGTCTACGACACGCTCGTGCGCTACGTCGATTTCGACGCCGTGCATCTCGACTACGAGCGCAGCGCGTCTTCCGGCCGGCGCAGCGTCGGCTGGATCGGCAGCTTCGGCCGCGAGCCCGAGCTGGTCGCGCAGGTGATGCGCCACTACTACCGCAGCTATGCGAGCGACGATGCAACGTACGCGGCGATCGGAACCGAAAACGACGTGCAGTTGCTGCAGGTGTCCGCGCAGCGCGTGGCGAGCGAGCTGCGCCATCTGTTCTTCGATGCCGGCGACATTCACGACGAATGCGTGATCGCCGGCGTGACGGGCGGCACGCGCTACTCGATCTCGATCGCACGTTCGCGGCGGCTGCCGCCGTTTTCGCTGAAGGAGCTGAGCCTGCTGAAGCAGCTTTCGCAAGTCGTGCTGCCGCTGGCGTCCGCGCACAAGCGCCTGCTCGGCGCAATCTCGGCGGACGACGCGCCACGCGACGAACTCGATCTCGACCTCGTCGCGCAATGGCTGCCGGAATGGCAGGAGCGCCTGACCGCGCGCGAGATGCACGTCTGCGCGTCGTTCATCCAGGGCATGACGTCGGCGGCCATCGCGCAATCGATGGGGCTCAAGACGTCCACCGTCGACACGTATGCGAAGCGCGCGTTCGCGAAACTCGGCGTCGATTCACGCCGGCAACTGATGACGCTCGTGCTGAGAAACGCGTCGCGGCGGCACGACGCATAGCATCCCTGCGCACCGGTCGCCAGCCAGTTGCGCGCGCATCCATCCTCGCGCCGCCTCATAACGATCCGACAATTTATTGGTTCCCTTGACGATGCGCCGTCCGTATCGTTCACCGACTCGTCAGACCATTCGACCAACGGGGGAATCCAACAATGAAACAGATCCGTTCATTCGCACTGCTCGCGCTGCCGGCCGCGCTCTATGCCGCCGGCGCGCACGCACAAAGCAGCGTCACGCTGTACGGCATCGCCGATGCGGGCATCGCATACGTGCACAACGCGCAGAACGCGAACGGCAGCAATGCGTCGAGCCTCGTCAAGTTCAGCAGCGGCAACCTGTCGGGCAGCCGCTGGGGGCTGCGCGGCACCGAGGATCTCGGCGGCGGCCTGGCCGCGCTGTTCCAGCTCGAGAACGGCTTCAACATCGGCACGGGCGCGCTCGGCCAGGGCGGACGCGAATTCGGCCGCAAGGCCGTCGTCGGCCTCGCGAGCAGCACGTACGGCACCGTGACGCTCGGCCGCCAGTACGATCCGGTCGTCGATCTCGTGCAAGGCCTCACGCAGGACAACTACTTCGGCGGCGTGTTCGCCACGCCGGGCGACCTCGACAACTACGACAACAGCCTGCGCGTCAGCAACTCGGTGAAATACACGAGCCCGCTGATCTCGGGCTTCCAGTTCGAAGGCCTGTACGGCTTCGGCGGCGTCGCGGGCGCGACCGGCAGCGGCCGCACGTACAGCTTCGGCGCAAGCTACGCGAACGGCCCGCTGTCGCTCGGCGCCGGCTTCTTCTACGCGAACGGCGGCTCCACCGTCGCGAACGGCGTGCGCACGTGGTCGAGCAGCTCGGACACGCTGTTCAACACCGTGATCAACCAGGGCTTCTCGAGCGCGAAGTCGATCCAGATCGTGCGCGTGGCCGGCCAGTACGTGGCCGGGCCCGCCACCTTCGGCCTCGCGTATTCGAATACGCAGTACGGCGCGGACACGCTGTCGGCGTTCAGCCAGAACGCGAAGTTCAACAACGGCTCGGCGTTCTTCAACTGGCAGTTCTCGCCGGCGCTGCGCGCGGGCGTCGGCTACAACTACACGTCGCTGACGGGGCCGAGTTCCGCGCACTACAACCAGGTCAACCTCGGCGCGGACTACGCGCTGTCGAAGCGCACCGACCTGTATGCGCTGTTCGGCTACCAGAAGGCGAGCGGCAACACGCTCAACGCGAACGGTGCGGTCGTGAAGGCCGCCGCGTCGGTCGGCTCGTACGGCGTGAACTCCGGCACCGATACGCAGGAACTCGCGATCGTCGGGATTCGCCACAAGTTCTGATCGCGTCGCCGCACGGCAGCAACGACAACGACGACACTCGGCAGGCGCGCACCGCGGTGCGCGCCTGCTGCGTTTACACTCTCGCGATCCCGTTCCGCACGATACAAGGAGGCCGGCATGCTGACCGTTTGGGGGCGCCGCAATGCATTCAACGTCCAGAAGGTGATGTGGCTCGTCGACGAGCTTGCGCTCGCGCATCGGCACGTGCCGGCCGGCGGGCGGTTCGGCGTGCTCGATACGCCCGCTTTTCTCGCGATGAACCCGCACGGGCGCGTACCGGTGATCGACGACGGCGGCACGGTCGTCTGGGAATCGCACAGCATCCTGCGCTACCTCGCCGCGCGTTACGGACGCCCCGGCTTCTGGCACGACGACCCGGCCGAACAGTCGCGCGCCGACCGCTGGATGGACTGGTCGCAAACCACGCTGCAGCCGACGTTCCTGAACGGCGTGTTCCGCGGCTACTTCCGGACGCCGCCCGGGCAGCGCGACACGGCGCGCGTCGAGCAAAGCATCGCGCAGTGCGCGCAGCACTTCCAGGCGCTCGATGCGGCGCTGGCCGGGCAGCCGTTTCTCGCGGGCGATTCAATCACGCTCGCCGACATCGCGGCCGGCACGCACCTGTATCGCTACTTCGAACTCGACATCGCGCGGCCGGACATCCCAAACGTGCAAGCGTGGTACGAACGGCTGAAAGCGCGGCCCGCGTATCGCACGCACGTGATGATTCCGTTCGACGACTTGCGCGGGCGGCTCGACTAGGCATCGTGCCGGCCGCCCTGCTCCTGAAGTTCGCCGTGACCGGCGGCGTCGCGTGCTACCTGATCGCCGGTCTCCTGCTTCGCGTGCCGAGGCTGGCATCGATCCTGTAGATGCTGCGTCAGTCAGTGTCGCCGCATTCCACCGAATCCGCTCACGCCGCCGAACTGATGCATGCCGCCGAATCCATGGCTGGCGGTGCCAGCCGGGAACGCGCCGTGGTGAAAACCGGCGCCGACCGGCATGCCGAAGCGGCGATGCTCCGTCCCGTTGAAGTGGACGACGTGATCGAAGTGGTGGAAATGGTGGAAGTGGTGAAATCGATCGACGAACACGAAGCCCACGCCTGCGCCGATGAAAAGCGGCGGCCCCCAGTACCACAGGTCGGCATACGGATAGTCCGCCGCCGGATACCATAGAACGCTACCATCGGGACTCTGCACGAACTGCCATGTGCCGTCGTCCTGCAGGCACGCACGCCCGACGATTTGCTGCTCCATGCCGTCGATGTTCGCTTGCGCGACGACCGCCCGGCAGTTCGTCGTCTCGTCCGCCAGATCGTCGTACGTTTGCGCGAACACCGCCGCGGAACAGCCGAGACAGACGATGCCTATCCCGGATCGAAACCAGTTGCACATGATCGGCTCCTGCCTGATTGCCCCCGACCACTCGATCGCGCGCGCCGCTGGCGGCGCCCGGCCGATCGGATTGCTTGCGCACGATTCATCACGCGGCGCTACGTGCCGCCGCTTCGTACAGGGTCTCCTGACGGCTAAACGATGCAGCGCGCCGGCTTATTCCAGGGGTCGGGTGCGAATGATCGATGCGGGAACCCGCTTCGCCCGACCTAGCGCCTGGCGAAGCGGTAGGCCGCCGCTGCCGTGATCCCGAATACCAGATGGGCCACGAGCGTGATCGCGCCACGAACCGGGATGAACCACGGGAAGATCGCGGTGAAGGCGTACAGGTTGACGCCGTACAGGATGAGGCCGAACGCGCCGCCTGCGACGAGCGCGGCCGCGCGCGACAGGTTGCGAATCGCCTTCGCCAGCACGGCCGCGTAGATCAGCGACAGCGCCAGATGTACGAGGGTCGCGACCGCCATGACGAGCGGATCGAAGCCGGCGGACGCGCCGAGCACGCCGCGGCCCATCACGATCGCCGCCGTGAGGCGTGAGTCGCGCAACAGGTTCCCGATCGCGTCGTCGCCGACGATCGGCCAGAGCAGCAACTCGACGACGGTCGAACCGGCCGCCGCACCGAATGCGGCCCAGAGAACCGGGACGAAACCGGCTCGTTTCAATTGGCGCTCCCGTCACACCCGGCCGATGCATCGAAGCGACATGCGTCCCACCCGCTCCGATTCCGGTCGGGCGAGGCATGCCCGCAATACCGAACCGGGCGGCCACGCAAAATTACGACGCCCCTTCGCAATCCGACCAGTACGCGAAAGGATCGCGATGTTTCGGATAGTTCTCGTCCAGCCATTTCAACAACGTCGCCCGCGCGTTGTCCATGTCGGCTTTCAGCGACGAGGTCGTCAGTTCATGCACTTCGATGGATTTTTCGCGATCGATCACGAAGCAGTTCCAGTCGGGGCCGTCGAGATCCGGATCGTCGGATGCCTTCGACGACTTGCCCCAGCCAAATCCCTTGCGTGCGTCAATGTAGTACCGCGGATGCACTTTCAGATACGACATCTCGCCGCCCTGCAGGCTGCTCTCCGCGCGCAGCACGTCGTGTCCGTCGACGATCTGCGTGACTTCCGGAAGCCGGCGCGCGCGCCATCCGGCGGGCAGCGTCGCGATGGCCTTCACGCTGTCGTACATCCCCCACTCCAGCCCCCACGCTTCGGCCATGCGCTTCATGAATGCGTTCGCATTCGGATAGCCGCGCAACTGGATCCGGGTCGACAGCGTGACTTCGATACCGCTGCGCCCGCCCGTGCCGGCGGATGCGTCGTCTGCGCTCGCTTCGAACGGATTGCCCGGACGCGACGCGCGCGTCGCATCCGCGGGCGCCATGCCCGAAAACAGCTGGTCGAGCGCGGCACGCGCTTTCGACGACTTGTCCGGCTTGTTCATTGTTGACCTCGCTTGCATCCGCACGGATGCATACCTTTTTGAATCTCGTTCATCTCTCCACCTCATCGTTTTTCGCGGTCGCATTGTCGTCGATCCGGCGGCCCGAGCCTAGTGCCGCGTATCGCACAACGCATTCTTCACCCCCACGCGCGTTCCGTGGCGGGGGTCGTCACGATACACCGGCCAGGGCCGCCGCTAGCCGCCAGCCCCCACCGCCGCCCGCATCCGCTCCATCAACGCCAGCACCTCGGGCCGATTCTCCCCCTTCGCATGCACGAAGTAATACCTGAGCACCGAATCGACCTCGTGCCGGCTCACGCGCACGAGGTCGCTGCGCTTGAGATAGGCGTCGGCGAGCGGGACCCGCGCCAGCGCCACGCCAAGCCCGGCCTCGGCGGCCGCCAGCACGAGGTTGTAATCCTCGAAACGGCGATCCTGCGCGCGCGGCTTGAATGGCACGCCCAATGCATCGAACCACGTGCGCCAGCCGGTCACATCGGAATCGTGCAGCAACGGCAGGTCGAGCAATGCGGCATCGCCGCGCCGGCGACGCTCCTTCGCCAGTTGTGCGGCGAGCCGCGGATGCGCGACCGGATAGAGCCGCTCCGGCATGAACGCGCGGGTTTCGAGCTGACGCCAGTTGCCGCGCCCGTACCGGACCGACAGATCCGCTTCGCCGCCCGCGATATCGACGTTGCGCAGATCGATGCCGAGTTCGATCCGCAATGCGGGCGCCTCGCTCTCGAGCGCATGCTGGCGCTCGAACAGCCAGAGCTGCGCGAAGGCCGGCACCACGCTCATCCTGACCAGTCGCGGCGTACGCGGCGAGCGCCACTGATCGGCCGCACTGTCGATGATCGCGAACGCCTGCTCGATCCGGCCGACGAAGCGCTGGCCGTCCGGCGTGAGACGCACGCCACGCGCATGACGTTCGAACAACTTCAGGCCGAGCCAGTTTTCGACAGCGGCCACGCGCCGGCTGATCGCGCCGTGCGTCACGCCGGAGACGTCGGCCGCAGCCAGGAACGACCCCTCGCGCGCAACCGTGCACACCGTCTCGAGACTCG
>NZ_JAAGPG010000035.1:0-36215 GCF_017104665.1 Burkholderia sp. Se-20378
CCTGCGCGGCCTGCCGCCGAACATCGATGCGGCCGCCGCGGCGACCCTGCTCGAACTGGGGGTGCCCGCCGTGCTGGCCACGCCGGTGTTCCTGTTCGCGCGGATGCCGACGATGCTCGCGCACGCATTGCAGAAGAAGGCGCACCCGCCGTTCGGCCAGACCCGGCCGGTGGCGCGCGAACGCCTCGCCGCGCTGCCGAAGGCCTGGATCTGACGCCGGCTCGCCGGCCCCCCTCAACCCGAGATTGGATCGACACCGACATGCTGACCAACCTGCCGCTGGCGCCGCATTGCGCGGCCAACGATACCCAGCACCGCATCGACTTCGTGAAGACCCAGATCCATCGCTGGATCGACGAGATGTTCGTGTCGCCCGACCGGCACGATCTGCGCGCGTGTTTCGCGAAGACGCTGCTGATCCGCAACTACCTGCTGTCCCCGGTGCTCGATGCGACCGAGACCGAGCGCTTCCTGCGCGACGCGACGGTGCGCGAGTACATGAAGCGCTTTCAGGCGCTGTCGCTCGACAACGAGGTCCGCTTCGAGCGGCAGATGAGCGACGTGCTGCGCGCCGGGCCGTCGAGCGAAGGGCTGCTGCTGATCATCAAGGAATACTACGCGGAGATCTACCGGCTGCTCGCGCGAACCGAGATCTTCCTGTCGGACATGTCCGCCGATTCGACGGTGGCGATGGTCGGCTCCGGCGGGATGCCGCTGTCGATCCTGTTCATGCAGGCGTTCAGCGGCGCCCGCATCGTCGGGCTGGATCTCAGCGAGGAATCGCTCAGAACCGGCGAGCGGTTCGTCGATCACCTGTGCGCATCGAACCCCGCGCGCTATCGCCGCGCGGCGATCGAGATGGTTCACGCGGATGGCGCGGCGTACGACTACGGTGCGTGCGACATCGTCATCCTGTCGATTCATATCGAGAACAAGGTGGAGATCGTCGAACGGATCATCGAGACGGCGCCGCGCGATCGCAGCGTGATCGTGATCGAGCGGCAGGTGCAGGGGCTCGGCCAGTATTTCTATCCGAACTACGGGTTCGATCCGGCCGGGCTGCCGCTCGTGAAGCTGGCCACGCTGTGCTCGTCGCTACTGGTGAGCACGGCCTATCGGCTCGACTGGTAGGCGGGCGAGATGACGACGAACGAGATTCTGTCCGGCGGAATCGGCCTGTTCCATGCATGGGAGCGGCAGGTGCTCGCGCTTTACATGGACGCGTTTACGACGGGGCCGTATGCCGGTCACTACCTGGACGAGGCGGCGGAGCGCGGCTGGATCTACGGACTCTTCATCGAGCATGCCGCGCGTTGCCATCTGTGGGTGGCCGGCGACGCGCTGGCCGGTTTCCTGCTCTCCGCCGACGCGGGCTACGACCGCAAGTTGCCGGTGTCGCTGCGCGCCACGCTCGGCGACGGGCCCGTGATGTCGATCGCCGAACTGGCGGTCGCCCCGCACTGGCGCTCGCGCGGGCTCGGCGAAGCGCTGGTACGGCGCTGCATCGGCGAGGCCGCGCCCGGCTATCGCGACATCATCGTGCGCAGCAACAGCAATGCGCTCGCCGCGCACCGGCTTTACCAGCGGCTCGGGTTCGAGCCGTTCGGCTCGGTGCGCGTGGCCAACGAGATGCTCGCCGACGGACGACGCGGCGTCGAGGGTGTCGACAAGCAGTATTTCCGGTATCGCGTGTAGCGGCTGGATGGACAGGGCCGGTTTCGGGTGGCGTAGGCGGTCCGGCGGATCATCGGGATCCGCCGGACCGCGCCATGACCGCCTCATCGATTGAGCACCGAGCTTGCCAGCGTTGCCGCGAACGTCAGCAACACGAGCGATGAGCACCGCAACACGATAGAAGCCAATCGACCCTCCGCACGATTCATGGTCAGAAGCCGCCCCGACCGGGACCAGAGCAGTCCGATCGGAATCAGGGTGGTCAGAAATACGCCCATCGACACCAGGAAAATCTCGAGCGATCCGAACGCCGACTCCGGGAAAATGGCGCTTGAAAACAGCAAAGCCTTGGGATTCATCAAGGTCGCGAAGAACAGCGCCCGGAACCCGAGTGGCGCCGAGTCAGTGGCGTCAAAGTTGGCGCCTTTGAGCCACATGTTCACTGCGAGGTAGAAGATGAACGTGGCGCTGATCAACTTTACGCAACTGACAATCCACGGATACTGCGTCGCCAGCGACCAGAGAAAAAATCCCCATACGGTGATGGCTATCACATAGCCCGCCGCCTCCGCCGCGACCAGCCTGCACGCACCACGCAGATTCAGCTTGAGGCCGGCAGAAAGCAGCAGCGTGTTTGTCGGACCGGGTACCAGCAGCACGAGTGCGGCGTAGAACGACATTTTCAGCATGGGACTCAATGTCAACATGGGCTAGCCTCGTCTATCCAACGAATTGCTTCGTGAAGTTGCGGATGGCGCTATGACTGTGAGCGACGGAGCGTTCAGGCAGGTTCCCGGAATATTTGTCAGGGAATCATAGGTGTGGGGCGTGTCACTGACAACTCTTCTTCCTCGTGCTTGAGATTTTGAAATTCCACGAGAGATTGCTTCATTAAATCATTGCGGTTTATGAGGCGGAGGCGTGACTTGTCCGGAGCTAAATTTAAGCATGGCGAACATGCAATGGTAATGGCTATTGATTCGGATGTTTTAAGGTTCCATATAGAAATTTCCGCAACAACTGAATTTGAATTTCCCCTCGTGTAATTTTTGCTTGGCCACGTTGAGCAATGTGGTTGTGCTCGCTGGCAGGCCCGTCGGGAGTGTAAATGGGGATAGTTTAATAATCGTTCATTAACCGCTGAATTGCTCGAAATGCCGGATTGATGTGGGGTCGTTATTTTGATGTATGCATGGTGTTCAGTGTTGGGATGACTTAATTAGATCTGGTGTCAAATAAATAAAAATCCTGTCAAATATGCCAGTTTAATTTAAGTAATCGCCGACCTATTCTGAATGCGGATCAATTGACCACCCTCGCAGAGGTCCATTCGGGTTTTAAATCCTATGGGAACCGTGTCATGAGCAATCCGATCAAGAATATCGTCATCGTGGGCGGCGGCACGGCGGGCTGGATGTCCGCCTCGTACCTCGTCCGGGCGCTCCAGCAGCAGGCGAACATCACGCTCGTCGAGTCTGAAGCGATCCCCCGGATCGGCGTGGGCGAGGCGACCATCCCGAATTTGCAGAAGGTGTTCTTCGACTTCCTCGGGATACCGGAGCGGGAGTGGATGCCGCAGGTGAACGGCGCGTTCAAGGCCGCGATCAAGTTCGTGAACTGGAGGAAGGCCCCCGATCGCTCGCGCGACGATTATTTCTACCATCTGTTCGGCAGCGTGCCGAACTGCGACGGCGTGCCGCTGACCCACTACTGGCTGCGCAAGCGCGAACAGGGCTTCCAGCAGCCGATGGAGTACGCCTGCTATCCGCAGCCCGACGCGCTCGACGCCAAACTGGCGCCGTGCCTGCCCGACGGCACCCGCCAGATGCCCCACGCGTGGCACTTCGACGCGCACCTGGTGGCCGATTTCCTGAAGCGCTGGGCCGTCGAGCGCGGGGTGAAGCGCGTGGTCGACGAGGTCGAGCAGGTTCACCTGGACGAGCGCGGCTTCATCTCCAGCCTGTCCACCAAGGAGGGTCGGACGCTGGAGGCGGACCTGTTCATCGACTGCTCCGGCATGCGGGGGCTCCTGATCAACCAGGCGCTGAAAGAGCCCTTCATCGACATGTCCGACTACCTGCTGTGCGACAGCGCGGTGGCCAGCGCCGTGCCCAACGACGACGCACACGTGGGGATCGAGCCGTACACCTCCGCGATCGCGATGAACTCGGGGTGGACCTGGAAGATTCCGATGCTGGGCCGGTTCGGCAGCGGCTACGTGTTCTCGAGCAAGTTCACGTCGCGCGACCAGGCCACCACCGACTTCCTCAATCTCTGGAACCTCTCGGACAAGCAGCCGCTCAACCAGATCAAGTTCCGGGTGGGGCGCAACGGGCGGGCGTGGGTCAACAACTGCGTCGCGATCGGGCTGTCGTCGTGCTTTCTGGAGCCGCTCGAATCGACGGGGATCTACTTCATCTACGCGGCGCTTTACCAGCTCGTGAAGCACTTCCCCGACACGTCGTTCGATCGGCGGTTGAGCGATGCATTCAACGCCGAGATCGTCTACATGTTCGACGACTGCCGGGATTTCGTGCAGGCGCACTATTTCACGGCGTCGCGCGACGACACGCCGTTCTGGCGCGCGAACCGGCACGACCTGCGGCTCTCGGACGCCATCAAGGAGAAGGTCGAACGCTACAAGGCGGGGCTGCCGCTGACCACCACGTCGTTCGACGACGCCACGTACTACGAAACGTTCGACTACGAATTCAAGAACTTCTGGTTGAACGGCAACTACTACTGCATCTTTGCCGGCTTGGGGTTGCTGCCCGACCGGTCGCTGCCGCTTTTGCGGCACCGACCGGAGTCGATCGACAAGGCCGAGGCGATGTTCGCCCGCATCCGGCGCGAGGCCGAGCGCCTGCGGACGAGCCTGCCGACGAACTACGACTACCTGCGGTCGCTGCGCGAGGGGGCGGGGCGGTCACGCAGCCAGCCCGGGCAGGCGGTTGCGGCGCCGGAGATCCAGTAGTGGAGCGCGCCCTGGGCCGGGTAGGCGCATGCGCGGCCACGCACGCCGCGGTGGCGGCCTGCGATCCGCTGCAGGCGCGGGCGCTCGTTCTGCAGCTGCCGGTCCTGAATCGCAAGAAGGACGTGCCCGGCATCGTCGGCCTGTTGCGCGATTTTCTTCCGGCGCGCGGCGTGCCGTCCGGCTGGGGCTTCGTCGAAGCCGCCGCCGCGATGCGGGACATCGGGTTCTTCCTCGGATCGCTCAAGCGGCACGGACACGAGCCCGTGGACGTGGTGCCCGGGCTCGAGCCGGTGCTGCTCGACCTGGCGCGCGTGACCGACCTGCCGCCGCGCGAGACGCTCCTGCATGTGACGGTCTGGAACCCCGCGGCCGCCGACGCGCAGCGGAGCTACAGCGGGCTCGGCGACGAAGCGCACCTGCTCGAGAGCGTCCGCATCTCGATGGCGTCGCTCGAGGCGGCTATCGCGTTGACCGTCGAGCTGTCCGACGTGCCGCTGCGGTCGCCCGCGTTCGAGGAAGGGTGCGTCGAGCTGGCGGCTTATCTCCAGAAAATGGTCGACTCGATCGTGTACGCCTACCGCTTCATCTCGCCGAAAGTCTTCTACGACGAGCTTCGCCCCTTCTACGACCCGATTCGGGTCGGGGGCCGGAGCTACCTCGGCCCCGGCGCCGTGGAAATGCCGCTCTTCGTGCTGGAGCACGTGCTGTGGGGCTCGCAGTCTGACCACCCGGCCTATCTGGAATTCAAGGAGACGTACCTGCCCTATGTGCTTCCCGCGTTCAGGGCGGTCTACGCCCGGTTCACCGGGGAGCCGGCGCTCGTCGACCGCGTGCTCGGCGAGGCGCAAGCGGCCCGCATGCGGGGCGAGCCCGTCGGGGCAGGGCTGGCGGCGCTGGAGCGGGTCCTCGAGATCCTGCTGCATTTCCGGGCGCCCCACCTCAAATTGGCGGAGCGGACGTACGAAGCCGGGCAAAGCGGCCCTGCGATCGGCAGCGGGGGGTATGCGCCCAGCATGCTCGGCGATCTGCTCACGCTCACGCGGGACGTGCGGTCCCGCCTGCACGCCGCGCTCGACGAGCCCTGACACCTGACGCCCGACGCGCGCGGCCATGTGTTCCATCTCACCAGGAGAGCTTGCCCCCATGACTCAGAAGCGCACCGCGAACGAGCGCGACAGCAACTACTTCGACGTGATCATCCTCGGCTCGGGCATGTCCGGCACCCAGATGGGCGCCATCCTGGCCAAACAAAAGTTTCGCGTGCTGATCGTCGAGGAGTCGTCGCACCCACGGTTCACGATCGGCGAATCGTCGATCCCCGAGACGTCGCTGATGAACCGCATCATCGCCGATCGCTACGGCATTCCGGAGCTGGACCACATCACGTCGTTCTATGCGACGCAGCGTTACGTCGCGTCGAGCACGGGCATCAAGCGCAACTTCGGCTTCGTGTTCCACAAGCCTGGCCAGGAGCACGACCCGAAAGAGTTCACGCAGTGCGTCATTCCCGAGCTGCCGTGGGGGCCGGAGAGCCACTATTACCGGCAAGACGTCGACGCGTACCTGCTGCAAGCCGCCATCAAATACGGCTGCACGGTCCGCCAGAAGACGAGCGTGACCGATTACCACGCCGACAAGGACGGCGTCGCGGTGGCCACCGCCCAGGGCGAGCGGTTCACCGGCCGGTACATGATCGACTGCGGGGGGCCGCGCGCGCCGCTCGCGACGAAGTTCGGGCTCCGCGAGGAGCCGTGTCGCTTCAAGACGCACTCGCGCAGCCTCTACACGCACATGCTCGGGGTCAAGCCGTTCGACGACATCTTCAAGGTCAAGGGGCAGCGCTGGCGCTGGCACGAGGGGACCTTGCACCACATGTTCGAGGGCGGCTGGCTCTGGGTGATTCCGTTCAACAACCACGCGCGGTCGACCAACAACCTGGTGAGCGTCGGGCTGCAGCTCGACCCGCGTGTCCACCCGAAAACGGACATCCCCGCGCAGCAGGAATTCGACGAGTTTCTCGCGCGGTTCCCGAGCATCGGGGCGCAGTTCCGCGATGCCGTGCCGGTGCGCGACTGGGTCAAGACCGACCGCCTGCAGTTCTCGTCGAGCGCGTGCGTCGGCGACCGCTACTGCCTGATGCTGCACGCGAACGGGTTCATCGACCCGCTCTTTTCCCGCGGGCTCGAGAACACCGCGGTGACCATCCACGCGCTCGCGGCGCGTCTCATCAAGGCGCTGCGCGACGACGACTTCTCGCCCGAGCGCTTCGAGTACATCGAGCGCCTGCAGCAGAAGCTGCTGGACCACAACGACGACTTCGTCAGCTGCTGTTACACGGCGTTCTCGGACTTCCGGCTGTGGGACGCGTTCCACCGGCTGTGGGCGGTCGGCACGATCCTTGGGCAGTTCCGGCTCGTGCAGGCCCACGCGAGGTTCCGTGCGTCGCGTAACGAGCGTGACCTCGATCACCTCGACGACAATGCCCCGTACCTCGGGTTCCTGTGCGCGGACATGGAGGGGTACTACCAGTTGTTCAACGACGCCAAGGCCGAGGTCGAGGCCGTGAGCGCCGGGCGCAAGCCGGCCGGGGAGGCCGCGGCGCGCATCCACGTCCTCATCAACGAACGGGAATTCGCCAAGCCGATGTTCGGCTTCGGGTACTGCATCACCGGGGCCAAACCGCAGCTCAACAACTCGAAGTACAGCCTGGTGCCGGCGATGAAGCTGCTGCACTGGACGCAGACCAGCGCGCCGGCGGAGGTGAAGAAGTATTTCGACTACAACCCGATGTTCGCGCTGCTCAGGGCGTACGTCACGACCCGCATCGGGCTGGCGCTGAAGTAGCCGGCCGACACCGCCACGAAAACATGGACGACGTTCAATTTCAGTTGCATCAAGTGGATGCCAGGGCGCATCCGTCGGAAGCGTACGACGCGACCACGCGCGTGGCCGCGAGCTGGTACGTCGCGATGCGCTCGGACGACCTCAAGGACAAGCCGACGGCACTGACGCTCTTCGGCCGGCCGTGCGTCGCGTGGCGTGGTGCGACGGGGCGGGCCGTGGTGATGGACCGCCACTGCTCGCACCTCGGCGCGAACCTGGCCGACGGGCGGGTCGAGGACGGGTGCATCCAGTGCCCGTTTCACCACTGGCGGTACGACGAGCAGGGCCAGTGCGTTCGCATTCCCGGCCACAGTACGGAGGTAAGCCGGCTGGAGCCCGTCCCGCGCGGGGCGCGTCAGCCGACGTTGGTCACCGCCGAGCGGTACGGCTACGTGTGGGTCTGGTACGGCTCCCCGCAACCGTTGCATCCGCTGCCCGACATCGCCGCGGCCGACGTCGACAACGGCGACTTCATGCACCTGCACTTCGCGTTCGAGACGACGACGGCCGTCTTGCGGATCGTCGAGAACTTCTACGACGCGCAGCATGCGCATCCCGTCCACGCGCTCCCGATCTCGGCTTTCGAGCTCAAGCTTTTCGACGACTGGCGCCCGTGGCCGGAGGTCGAGTCGCTGGCCCGCGCGGGCGCGTGGTTCGGCGCCGGGATCGACTTCACCGTGAACCGGTACTTCGGGCCGCTCGGCATGCTGTCGCGTGCGCTCGGCCTGAACATGTCGCAGATGAACCTGCACTTCGACGGCTACCCCGGCGGGTGCGTCATGACCGTCGCGCTGGACGGAGACGCCAAATACAAGCTGCTCCAGTGCGTGACGCCGGTGAGCGACGGCAAGAACGTCATGCACATGCTCATCTCGATCAGGAAGGCGGGCGGCCCGCTGCGCCGTGCGCTCGACTACGTGCTGTTCGGACTGCAGACCAGACAGGCCGCGGGGTACGACGTCAAGATCTGGAACGGGATGAAGCCGGACGGCGGCGGCGCGTACAGCAAGTACGACAAGCTCGTACTCAAGTACCGCGCGTTTTACCGGGGATGGGTCGACCGCGTCGTCGAAAGTGAGCGGCAAGGCGTGAGCCGGCGGCCGTAGTCGATCCGGTCACGGCCGAGATCCGGCGGCGGCAGCGTGCTTACGTCGCCGCATCGGCCTCGTCCGGACTGACGCGATACACGCGCCGCAACAGCGCACGGGCGCGCGCGACAAGCACACGGGGCGCGAGCGGCTTCGCGACGTAGTCGTCCGCGCCCGCATCGAAAACGGCGACCTGATCGCAGGCATCGGCGTACGGGGTCATGACGATCACGGGGACGTTCGAGAACGCGCGGATCTGCCGGCATACTTCCAGGCCGTCGGGATCCGGCGGCATCAGGTCGAGCATCACGAGCGCGGGCGGATGCTCGCGCACGGCCGCGACGGCCAGGTCGCCGCGGTGAACGACCGTCACCGCGAACCCGTATCGACCCAGATATTCGCGCATCTGCTGCGCGAGCCGTTCGTCGTCTTCGATCAGCAAGACACGATAGGTGAGCGTTCCTCCATTCATTCGGCATGCTCCTGAATGCCGGGCCTTCGCGATGACGAACCGGCTTGCCGGCGACAGCCTCGTGGTGCGCAGCGCGCAGAAGCCGCCGTTCGGTCGCGCGGCCGACCGGCGGTGCCGGCGGGCCGATCGTCCTTCGGCCGATGACGGACAGGCCCGCGCGGGGCCGGTGCATGCCCGTCGTCGACTGCGGCGAAACCGGAAGCCCGGTCAGGAAAGCGAACCATCGCTCACGCCCCCGATGGTTTCGCCGTGACGCGACCACGCGCCCGTGACGGAGATCGGTGAATCAGGCGACGCCTTTCCGTGTGTCGCGCCCGCGTCGAGCGCGGCCGCAACGATCGGCCCGATCCCGGCGAGCGCCGACGTGCTCATCATCGTTTCATGCAGGCAGGCGATGTCGTGCACGTCGATTTTCCCTCGCACATACGGTTGCCACGCGCGGACATCGCGTGGCTGATCGCCCTCCGGCCGGTCGAGCGCCGCCCTGAAGAAGACCACGTCGCCATGGAATACGTCGGGCGCAAACCGGCTGGCCTGGGTAGGCGCCACCTGGAATTGCCGGACGATCGATTCGAAGGTCCGCTCGTTGAACGTCCTGAACATCGGGTTGTGTTCGGCGAGGCGCGTCCTGAGCGTGTCGATCGTCAGCGAGCGGTCGTCGGCCACTTGCGGCGCGTCCACGAATGCGCGTATCAGCACGTCGATGACTTCGGTCTCCGTCGGTGCGGGGTACGCGTCACTGCGCACTTCCGGATAACCGTCGAGCATGGCAAGGAACGCCACTTTTTCACCGGCGCGTTGCAGCTGGGTGGCGATGGCGTGCGCGATATGGCACCCCAGCGACCAGCCGAGCAGATGATAGGGGCCGGCGCGCTGTACGCTGCGAATCTGGCGGACGTAGTCCTGCGCCATTTCCTCGATCGACTGCACGGATTGGCCGGCTTCGGTGAGGGCGCGCGCCTGCAGACCGTAGAGCGGCCGATCCCGCAGATGATGCGTCAGGCTCGCGTACGGCCAACTGAAACCGCCGGCCGGGTGAATACAGAACAGTGGCGCTTGTGCTCCCTGCGGCTGGAGCGGCAGCAGGACGGCCAGCGCGTCGGACGCGCCCGTTTCGTGTATCCGGGGCGCCAACTGCGCAACGGTAGGCGATTCGAACAGCGTGCGAATCGAGATCTCGTGGCCGAACGTTTCGCGGATTTGCACAAGCAGGCGGACGGCGATCAGCGAATGCCCGCCGAGTGCAAAGAAGTTGTCGTGGCGGCCGACGCGTTCGACGCCGAGCAGGTCGGCCCACAGCGCGGCGATGGTGCGCTCGATTTCGCCCTGCGGCGCCTCGTACTGCGTATGGGCGAAGGCGTCGTCGTCCGGCTCCGGTAGCGTGCGACGGTCGAGCTTGCCGTTCGAGGTGAGCGGCAATGCATCGAGCACGATGAAGGCGGCCGGCACCATGTAGTCCGGCAACCTAGCAGCAAGGTGCTCGCGCAATTGACGGCCGAGCTCGGCGCGTGGCGCCGCGTCGTCCAGCGTCACGTATGCCAGCAGTCGGGCGTTGCCCGCCGCGTCGGGGCGCGCCAGCACGATGGCTTCGCGTACGGCATCGTGCGACGCAAGCTGCGCCTCGATTTCACCCGGTTCGATGCGGAAGCCCCGGATCTTGACCTGGTCGTCGTTGCGGCCGAGGAAGACGATGTTGCCATCTGGCAGGTAGCGCGCGAGATCGCCGGTGCGGTACATGCGTGCATCGGGCTGGCCGGCCGCGCGGGCGAACGGATCGGGCAGGAACCGCTGCTCGGTCAGCTCCGGACGGTTGAGGTAGCCGCGCGCGACGCCTGCACCGCCGATGTACAGCTCGCCGACCGCGCCCAACGGCACTGGCGATTGCGCGTCATCGAGCAGGTAGATGCGCGTATTGGCGATCGGCTTGCCGATCGAATGGGTCACGTCGCCGGCGGACGGCGCGAGCTCGCCGGAAGTCGCGACGACGGTGGTTTCGGTCGGGCCATAGTTGTTGACGATGCGCAACGACGGCGGCAGTCCGGCCGGCAGAGTCATGACACGATCTCCGCCGATCAGCAGCGACTTCAAGCCATGCGGCAGGCCGGACTGCATCGCGAGCAGCGCCAGTGGCGTGACGAGGAACGCACAATCCATCGACTGCCGGCGCCACCAGGCGAGCAACGCGGCAGCATCGGACGCCAGGCCTGCCGGGGGCAGCAGCAGCGCGGCGCCGGCGCAGAGCGCGGGCCAGACTTCCCACACGCTGGCGTCGAAGGCCAGACTGGCGGTGGCGGGCACACGTGAGCCGGCGTGCAGCTCGAACCGCTCGATATGCCACGCGACGAGATTGGCGAGCTGCCGATGCTCGACCATGACCCCCTTGGGCGTGCCGGTGGAGCCGGACGTATAGATGACATAGGCGAGGTGGCGTGACGTAAGTCCGCGCGCAAGTGGCAGGAGGTTGTGCGCCGGGCGCGAGGCCCACGATGGCGACGCGAAGCCGATATCGACGAGTGTGGGCGTGGACGTGGTCGTGGCCAAAGGCAAGTCGGCAAGCGCCTGGCGTCCGACCGGATCGACGAGCACGACGGCGGGAGCGGCGTCGTCGAGGATATGGGCAAGCCGTGCGCCGGAATAAGCGGGATCGATCGGCAGGTAAGCGCCGCCGGCCTTGAACACGGCCAGCAGTGCGACGACCATCGAGATGCTGCGCTCGGCGCACACGGCGACGGGCGTATCGGGGCCGACGCCGAGCTCGACGAGGTAATGGGCGAGCCGGTTGGCACGGGCATTGAGGGCGGCATAGGAGAGCTGCTCATGCTCCGCGACGAGTGCGACAGCGTCGGGCGTTTGCCGGGCCTGAGCCTCGACGAGTTCGTGAATGCACTGATGCGCAGGGTAGGCGGCCTCCGTCGCATTCCACGTCTGCAGCAGCAAACGCCGCTCGTCGGCATCGAGCAGGTCGATCTGGCCGATCGGCTGCGCTTCGTCCTGGGTCATCGCACGCAACACGGCGATCAGATACGCGCCATGACGCGCGATCGATGTTTCGTCGAACAACGCGGTCGCGTAGCGCAGCGCACCGGCCACCGCATGGCCATCGTCAACCAGATCGAGTTCGAGATCGAACTTCGCCCGGTCGAATGCGCTTGCAACCGGGGTGATTTCCAGGTCCGGCCATTCGATCGTCCGCACGTCGGTGTTCTGCCACGAAATCATCACCTGGAAGATCGACGTATGACCGAGCCGTCGCGGCGGCTTCACGATTTCCACGACCTGTTCGAACGGGAGATCCTGGTGATCCTGTGCGGCGACGACGGCTCCCTGGACGCGGTCGAGCAGTTGCGCGACCGACGGTACGCCCGACAGGTCGATGCGCAGCGCGAGCGTGTTCACGAACAGGCCCACGATGGATTCGAACTCGGGACCGGAACGATTCGCGACCGGGGTGCCGATCACGACATCCTCCTGGCCGGCGAGCCGCCCCAGCACCGCGGCCCAGGCCGCGGTGACGACCGCGAAGACCGTGACGCCGCGCCGCGCGGCGAGCCGTCTCAGATCGCGCGTGAGCACCGCGTCGAGTTCGAGCGGCAGCCGCGCCGCGTCGAACTGCTGATGCGCGGGCCGCGGGCGATCGGTCGGCAGCGTCAGCAGCGTCGGGATACCCGCCAGCGTTTTCTTCCAGAAACCTGCTTCGCGTTCGAGACGTTCCGCGCCCAGCCATTGCCGTTGCCATGCCACGTAGTCGGGGTACTGGAACGCCAGCGTGGCAAGCGGGTTCGCGCGTCCTGCCGTGAAGGCCCCGTAAAGCGCGCACAGGTCCTTGACGAGCACGGACAGCGACCAGCCGTCGCAGACGATGTGGTGCAGCGTGAGCATGAAGACGTGCGCGTGCTCCGACAGACTGACGAGGCGCGCACGCACGAGCGGCCCGCGTGCGAGGTCGAACGGGCGCGTGGCTTCTTCCTTGCACACGCGCAGCGCGTGTTCCGGCGCACCCGGTTCCGACGACAGATCGTCTACGCGCCACGGCATGCCGTCGCCAGCCGGAAGCAGCGTCGCGCGGGTATCGCCGCTTGCACCTGCCGTTTCGGAAAACACGGTGCGCAACGCCTCGTGGCGCGCCCACAGCGCATCCAGCGCGCGATGCCACGCGTCGGCGTCCAGCCTGCCATCGAGCCGCAGCACGAGCGGGACGTGATAGATCGTGCCCGCGCCTTCGAATCCGCTCAGGAACATCATTCGCTGCTGCGCGAACGACAACGGCAGCGGGGCGTCGCGATCGATGCGGGCGATCGCAGGCGCATCGTCCCGGTGTCGGGCACCGACCGCCTGCGCGACCGCATTCACGGTCGGATGATCGAACAGCGACGACAGCGACAGCCTGACCTCGTGCATGGCCCGTAAGCGATTCAGCATCCGCACGGCAAGCAGCGAATGTCCGCCGAGCGCAAAGAAGTTGTCGTGGCGGCCGACGCGTTCGATGCCGAGCAGTTCGGCCCACAGTGCGGCGATGGTGCTCTCGATCTCACCTTGCGGCGCTTCGTACTGTGCTTGGGCGAAGGCGTCGTCGTCAGGCTCCGGCAGTGCGCGACGGTCGAGCTTGCCGTTCGGCGTGAGCGGCAACGTGTCGAGCACGATGAATGCTGTCGGCACCATGTAGTCGGGCAGCCTGGCGGCAAGGTGATCGCGCAAGAGCCGGACGCGTTCTGCATGCTCTGCACGTGGCGCCGCGTCGTCCAGCATCACGTACGCCAGCAGTCGGGTGTTGCCGGCAGCGTCAGGACGCGCCAGCACGATGGCTTCGCGTACGGCATCATGCAACGCAAGCTGCGCCTCGATTTCGCCGAGTTCGATCCGGAAGCCGCGGATCTTGACCTGATCGTCGTTGCGGCCGAGGAAGATGATGTTGCCGTCCGGCTGGTAACGCGCGAGATCGCCGGTGCGGTACATGCGTGCTTCAGGCTGGCCGGCCGCGCGGGCGAACGGATCGGGCAGGAACCGCTGCTCGGTCAGCTCCGGACGATTGAGGTAGCCACGCGCGACGCCCACACCGCCAATGTAAAGCTCACCGACTGCTCCCAGCGGCACCGGCGCCTGCGCCTCGTCGAGCAGGTAGATGCGCGTATTGGAGATCGGCTTGCCGATCGGCACGGATGGCGCGTCGAAATCTGCCGGACACGTGAAGGCGGTCACGTCGATGGCCGCTTCGGTCGGACCATACAGGTTGTGCAACTGCGCATGGGGCAGACGCTCCAGGCAGCGCCGCGCGGTTGCCGACGGCAACGCCTCGCCGCTACAGATGATGCGCGAGAGCGTCGTACAGCTTGCGAGGCCGGGCGCGTCGAGGAAGCCGCCGAGCATCGACGGCACGAAGTGCAGGGTGGTGACACCGTATTGCGCGATGACGTCGGTGAGATAGTCGGCATCACGATGCGCCCCGGGCGCGGCCATGACGAGCGTGGCGCCATTGGCCAGCGTCCAGAAGAACTCCCAGACCGACACATCGAAGCTGAACGGCGTCTTCTGCAGCACGACATCGCGGGTATCCAGGCGATAGGCGGCCTGCATCCAGGTCAGTCGGTTGATCAGCGCATCATGCTCGTTCTGCACGCCCTTTGGCAGGCCGGTGGAGCCCGACGTGTAGATCACGTAGGCGAGATGGCGCGGGGTCAAGCCGAGCGCGTGCGGCGACAGATCATGCGGCGGCAGGCCGTCCCACGGCGGTGATTCGACACTCACGTCGACCAGCGTGTGCTTGGCCAGATGCGCATCGCCGAGCGCGTCGGCAAGCGCCTGGCGTCCGACCGGATCCACGAGCACGACGGCGGGCGCGGCATCGGAGAGGATATGCGCGAGGCGCGCGCCGGGATAAGCGGGATCGAGCGGCACATAGGCGCCGCCGGCCTTGAGGATGCCGAGCAGCGCGACGACCATCGGCGCGCCGCGATCGAGGCAGACGGCGACCGGCGTATCGGGGGTGACGTCGAACTCGATCAGGTAGCGCGCGAGGCGGTTGGCGCGCGCGTTGAGTTCGGCGTAGGAGAGGCGCTCGCCGCCGGAGACCAGCGCGGTGGCCTCGGGCGTACGCCGGACCTGCGCTTCGAACAGCCCATGCAGATACTGGTGCCGGTCATAAGGTGCGTCCGTCGCGTTCAACGTGTCGACCAGCAGCGCCCTTTCGTCGCTCGATACGAGATCGATCGACCACGCCGCTACGCTGTCGTCTTCGCACGCGTGCTCGATGAAGTCGAGTAGACGCGCCGCATGGCGCGAGACGGCTACCGGATCGAACACGTCGCGGTTGTACCGGAGTTCGACGTCGATCGGCGCGTTTCTGCCGAATTGCGTAAACAGGAACGACAGGCCGTTCTCCGGCCCGGACAGCCATTGGACGTGCGTGGGCTGGCCGGCCACTTCGACCGGATGCCGCAGGAACAACGTATTCACGCTCACGTCGATATGGCGCGGATCGATCCCGTAACGCCTGACCATGTCGCCCAACGGGAATCTGCCGTGACGCATCACGTTCCGGAACGTCTCGCAGATCTCGCCCAACGCCGCCGAAACCGGCGCATCGGCCTGCTCGAGCGACACCGGAAGCGGAATGACCTTGGCGAATTGCCCCGGGATATCGAGCGCGTCGCGCGTCCGGTTCAGGAACGACGCGCCGACGACGGCGCGCCGTTGGCCCGCGATACGCATCAGATAGATGCCGGTCAGCGCAGTCAGGCATTCCGACGGCGACAACGCATGCTTTTGCGCGATGTGCGAGAGCCGCGCCTGCAAGGCCGGCGAGAACGTTCTGCGCATCGACGCGACGCGGCCGCGCGCATCGACGGGGTGAGCATGGTCGGCCACCAGCGTCACCAATGCGGGGCCGTCCATCTTCGCGCACGCCGACTGCCAGAATGTCGCGTCGCGCGCGTACGTCGACGAACAGAGATAGCGATCGTCGAGCGCAAGCGTATCGAGAACGAACCGGTCCATGCTGAACGCATGGGCCGGATTCTTTTCGAGTGCGGTGTAGTTCTTGCCGATGCGCTCGAACAATCGAACCGCCGCCCAGCCGTCTGTCTGCAAATGATGCGACCGCAACGCGACCAGTACGCTCCCCGGCGATTCGAAGATCGCGACCGAATTGGTCTTGTCGTCGAGGTTTTCGTTGAGCGTCTCGTGCCAGTCGACGACCGCCTGTCGCAGCTCGGCGTCCGTCCTTGCCACGGGTTCGACGACATGCTCGAAGCGCGTCGTCGGCATCGGTCCTTCGCATTGCAGGCCGGCATCCGAGAGTTGAAGCCAGAACGACTGATTCTGCGCAATGAGCGCCCGCGCGGCGAGGACGAGCCGCGCGCGATCGATCTCCGGCGCGCAGTGCATCGCCGCAATCGAAAAGAACGATGTCCCGTGCCGCGACGCCTGCTCCTGCAGCCAGACCGCCTGCTGCGCGGGCGACAGCGGATACCAGGTGCCGGACGGGCTGGCCGGCGCGTTGATCAGCCGAGCGACGTCCGGGCCCGATGCGTCGGCCCGCATGCGCGCGACGCCGGCGTCCCAGCGGTCGGTGACCGATGCATCAGGCCGCTGCACGCTTTCCGTCACGAACGCCAGGAACAGCGCGATGATCGCGTCGATGCTCGCCGGGTCGAACAGGTCGGCACTGTACGAGACATCGGCGCTGACGGTTTCGCCCGTATCCAGGAACACGACGGCGAGATCGGCGCCACGCCCGACGCGTGCGCGCGGAACGGCCTCGAGCGTCAGGCCGGAGATCGTCTCGCGTTCCGCTCCCGGGCCTTGCTGGAATTGACAAAATACCTGGAAGATCGGGTCGTACGACGTGCTGCGCGGCGGATTGACGGCTGCGACCAGGTGGGCGAACGGCAGTTCGCCCGCTTCGAGCGCGGACAGCAGTTCCTGCGACGCCGCGAGCAAATGGCTGGCGACGGATGCGGATCGATCCAGCCGGTGGCGAAGCGGCAGCGTGTTCACGAAGAGGCCGACCATCTCTTCGGTCGCCGCGTGCGTCCGGCCTTCGGTGACCGTACCGATCACGATGTCGCGGCTGCGCGCGAGTTGCGCGCACGTGATCGCGAGCGCCGTCTCGAGCACGACGAACGGCGTGACGTTGTAGGCGGCGGCGACTTGCCGGATCTGCTGCACGAGTTCGGGCGCGAGCACGTGTTCGCAGCGTCCGGCGCGATCCGACAACCTCACCGGTCGCGGCCGGTCGGAGGGCAGGTCGATGCACGCGGGCGCACCGGCGAGGCGTTCCCGCCAGACCTGCCCCAATTGCTCAAGGTGTTCGACGTCGACGTGCCGCTTCGACCACGCCGCATAGTCCCGGTATTGCAGCGCGAGCGGCGCGAGTGCCGGCGGCTCGTCGGCGGCCAGCGCCGCATACGCGTGCCGGAAGTCGCGCCAGACCGTCGTCCACGACGTGGCGTCCATCGCGATGTGGTGAATCGAGATCATCAGGATCGAACGCTGCGGCGACTCGACGAACAGCGTCGCGCCGAAGACAGGGCCCTCGAAGCAGTCGAGCAGCTTCGCGGCCTCCGATTGTGCGAGTGCCATCGCATCGTCTCCGGCGACGTTGCGGCGTTCCAGCCGGAAGCTGTCGGAGCGCTCCACGACAGGGACGAACGCGCCGGTGGCGGCGTCGCTCGCATAGTGCGTGCGCAGGATTTCGTGACGGTCGACGACCGCGCGCAGCGCACGATCCAGCCCATCCTCGCGCATCTGGCCGGACAGGATGAAGAGGCGCGACGAGTTGAACATCGCGCCGCGTGCCGCACCCGCTTCGATCGCGAGAATCCGCTCTTCCGCGAAGGACAGCGGCATCGGCGCGTTGCGGTCGATGCTGACGATGTCATGACCGCTTTCGTGCGACGTGGCGTCTGCCAGCGCAAGCGCCAGTTCCGCGATGGTCGGTGCTTCGAATACCTTGCGCAACGGCAGGACTTTCCCGGTCTCGTTGACGATGCGCGAGACCATGCGAATCGCGACAAGCGAATGGCCGCCGAGCGCAAAGAAGTTGTCATGGCGGCCGACGCGTTCGATGCCGAGCAGTTCGGTCCACAGCGCGGCGATGGTGCTCTCGATCTCGCCTTGCGGCGCTTCGTACTGCGCCTGGGCGAAGGCGTCGTCGTCAGGCTCGGGCAGCGCGCGACGGTCGAGCTTGCCGTTCGGCGTGAGCGGCAACGTGTCGAGCACGATGAATGCTGTCGGCACCATGTAGTCGGGCAACCTTGCGGCAAGGTGCTCGCGCAAGTGCCGGGCGAGTTCGGCGCGAGGCGCCGCATCGTCCAGCGTCACGTATGCCAGCAGTCGGGTGTTGCCCGTTGCATCGGGACGCGCCAGCACGATGGCTTCGCGTACGGCGTCGTGCGATGCAAGCTGCGCTTCGATTTCGCCCAGTTCGATACGGAAGCCCCGGATCTTGACCTGATCGTCGTTGCGGCCGAGGAAGATGATGTTGCCGTCCGGCTGGTAACGCGCCAGATCGCCGGTGCGGTACATGCGTGCATCGGGCTCGCCGGCCGCGCGGGCGAACGGATCGGGCAGGAACCGCTGCTCGGTCAGCTCCGGACGGTTGAGGTAGCCACGCGCGACGCCGACCCCGCCGATGTACAGCTCGCCGACGGCGCCCAGCGGCACCGGCGCCTGCGCCTCGTCGAGCAGATAGATGCGCGTATTGGCGATCGGCTTGCCGATCGGCACGGATGGCGCATCGAAATCTGCCGGACACGTGAAGGCGGTCACATCGATGGCCGCTTCAGTCGGACCATACAGGTTGTGCAACTGCGCATGAGGCAAACGCTCCAGGCAGCGCCGCGCGGTTGCCGACGGCAACGCCTCGCCGCTGCAGATGATGCGCGAGAGCGTCGTACAGCGTGCGAGGCCGGGCGCTTCGAGGAAGCCGCCGAGCATCGACGGCACGAAGTGCAGGGTGGTGACGCCGTACTGCGCGATGACGTCGGTGAGATAGTCCGCATCACGATGCGCGCCGGGCGCGGCCATGACGAGCGTGGCGCCATTGGCCAGCGTCCAGAAGAATTCCCAGACCGATACATCGAAGCTGAACGGCGTCTTCTGCAGCACGACATCGCGGGCATCCAGGCGATAGGCGGTCTGCATCCAGGTCATGCGGTTGATCAGCGCATCGTGCTCGTTCTGCACGCCCTTTGGCAGGCCGGTGGAGCCTGACGTGTAGATGACGTAGGCGAGATGACGCGGGGTCAAGCCGAGCGCGTGCGGCGACAGATCATGCGGAGGCAGGCCGTCCCATGGCGGTGATTCGACACTCACGTCGACCAGCGTGTGCTTGGCCAGATGCGCATCGCCGAGCGCGTCGGCAAGCGCCTGACGTCCGACCGGATCGACGAGCACGACGGCGGGCGCGGCATCGGAGAGGATATGCGCGAGGCGCACGCCGGGATAGGCGGGATCGAGCGGCACATAGGCGCCGCCGGCCTTGAGGATGCCGAGCAGCGCGACGACCATCGGCGCGCCGCGATCGAGACAGACGGCGACCGGCGTATCGGGGGTGACGTCGAACTCGATCAGGTAACGCGCGAGGCGGTTGGCGCGTGCGTTGAGTTCGGCGTAGGAGAGGCGCTCGCCGCCGGATACCAGCGCGGTGGCCTCGGGCGTATGCCGGACCTGCGCCTCGAACAGCCCATGCAGATACTGGTGCCGGTCATAAGGCGCGTCCGTCGCGTTCAACGTGTCGACCAGCAGCGTTCGCTCGTCGTCGGGCACGATCTGCAGGTGCTCGAGCGAACCGGATCCCGTCTCGAGCGCATCCGCCAGTTGCTCCAGCGCGCGCTGCATGTAGGCGCAGATCCGTTCCGGCAGCGTCGGTGAGACGACCTGTGCGACAAGCTCGAGCGCATCGCCGTTGTCCTCGACGGACAGCGTCACAGGGTAATTGGTCCGCTCGTGTGCGCCCAGCAGTTCGACATCGGACGGCCACTGCGCGTGGCCATCGGTGTGTACGTTGTGGCGGTAATTCAGCAGCGCGCTGAACAGCGGCGCGTTCGCGCCGATGCCGCTGCATCGTTGCGCCAGTGCGAGCGATGCATGTTCATGGGCAAGCAGGCCTGCGAGCCGTACCTGCGTGTCGCGGACGGCCGTGCGTACATCGGTCGCGTCGATGTCGATGCGCAGCGGCAGCGTATTGATATACAGGCCCATCGTACGGTCGGAGCCCGCGCCGGCCGCCATGCGTCCGAACAGCACCGTCCCGAACACGACGTGCCGTTGACCGCTCGTGCGGGCGAGGACGAGCGCCCATGCAAGATGGCACAACGTGGCGAGGCTCACGCCGATGGTTTTCGACAGCGTACGCAGTCGTGCGTCGAGCGTGCCCGGCATCGTTCGACGCGCATCGTACACGGGCGCCATGTCGTCGTGCTGAAGCGTGAGGCCGAACGGAAGGGTCGGCGCATCGACGTCGTTCAGCATCTCGCTGAAGAACGCTTCGTGCGCACTCGCGGGCATCCCGAGACGCGCATGCGCGACGAGGTTGCGGTAAGGCTGCGGCGCGGGAAGGCGGTGTAGCTGTCCGGCGAGCGTCGCCTGGACTTCTTCGTTCAGGATCGCGAGGGTGGAATGGTCGCCGACGAGGTGATGGAGCAACATCATCGCGTGCCAGCGTCCGCCCGTCGCTTCGGCGATCACGAAGCGCAGGAGCGGGGCCTGGGCCAGATCCATCCGGTAGCGCCCCGGATGGATGTGGGCCGGCAATTGTTCCGCGGCGCACGTGCCGTCGTCGAGCGTCAGCTCGGTCACGTCGAGGTGCGCGCGCCTCAGCACGACCTGTACCGGCGAACCCAGACCTTCCCACAGCACGGCCGTGCGGAGGATGTCGTGCCGCTCGACGAGGCAATCCATCGCCTGAAGATAGCGATCGAGCGCGGCGCGATCGGAAAAGGCCAGATGCGCGCTCAGCAGATAGGGGTCTCCCTGCGTGCTGAGGACATGATGAAACAGGATGCCGTCCTGCAGCGGAGAAAGCGCATAGATATCCTGAATGTTCGCGATGCCGCCGGGAACCTGCGTGACGATGCGGTCGATGTCGTCTTGCGACAGATCGGCGAGCGGCAGGAGATCGGGCGTGATGGCCTGCGTATCGGGCCCGAGCCGGTTTTCCGGCACGACCACTTCGCGCGACTGACCGAGGGTGGCGGCGAGTGCGGCGAGGGCCGGCTGCTCGAACAGATCCCGGATTGCAAGCGTCAGGCCGATCTGGCGCAAGCGCTCGATCAGCTGGACGGCGATCAGCGAATGCCCGCCGAGTGCAAAGAAGTTGTCGTGGCGGCCGACGCGTTCGACGCCGAGCAGGTCGGCCCACAGCGCGGCGATGGTGCGCTCGATTTCGCCTTGTGGCGCCTCGTACTGCGTATGGGCGAAGGCGTCGTCGTCCGGCTCCGGTAGCGTGCGACGGTCGAGCTTGCCGTTCGAGGTGAGCGGCAATGTATCGAGCACGACGAACGCCGCCGGCACCATGTAGTCGGGCAACCTTGCGGCAAGGTGCTCGCGCAACTGCCTGACGCGTTCTGCATGTTCTGCACGCGGCGCGGTGTCGTCCAGCGTCACATACGCGAGCAGTCGAGGGGTGCCCGCCGCATCGGGGCGCGCCAGCACGATGGCTTCGCGTACGGCATCGTGCGACGCAAGCTGCGCCTCGATTTCACCCGGTTCGATGCGGAAGCCGCGGATCTTGACCTGGTCGTCGTTGCGTCCGAGGAAGACGATGTTGCCGTCCGGCAGGTAGCGCGCGAGATCGCCCGTTCGGTACATGCGTGCTTCAGGGTCTCCCGTCGCACGCGCAAACGGATCGGGCAGGAACCGCTGCTCGGTCAGCTCAGGGCGGTTGAGATAGCCACGCGCGACGCCCACACCGCCAATGTAAAGCTCACCGACTGCGCCCAGCGGCACCGGCGCCTGCGCGTCATCGAGCAGATAGATGCGCGTATTGGCGATCGGCTTGCCGATCGAATGGGTCACGTCGCCGGAGGACAGCACGAGCTCGCCGGAAGTCGCGACGACCGTGGTTTCGGTCGGGCCATAGTTGTTGACGATGCGCAACGACGGCGGCAGTCCGGCCGGCAGAGTCATGACACGATCTCCGCCGATCAGCAGCGACTTCAAGCCATGCGGCAGGCCGGACTGCATCGCGAGCAGCGCCAGTGGCGTGACGAGGAACGCACAATCCATCGACTGCCGGCGCCACCAGGCGAGCAACGCGGCAGCATCGGACGCCAGGCCTGCCGGGGGCAGCAGCAGCGCGGCGCCGGCGCAGAGCGCGGGCCAGACTTCCCACACGCTGGCGTCGAAGGCCAGACTGGCGGTGGCGGGCACGCGCGAGCCGGGGTGTAGGTCGAAGCGTGCGATATGCCACGCGACGAGATTGGCGAGCTGCCGATGCTCGACCATGACCCCCTTGGGCGTGCCGGTGGAGCCGGACGTATAGATGACATAGGCGAGATGGCGCGACGTCAATCCGCGCGCGAGCGGCGGGAGGTTGTCCGCCGAGTACGCGGCCCACGGCGGCGACGCGACACTGATATCGACGAGCGTGGGCGTGGCCGTGGCCGGATGCACGTTGGCGAGCGCGTGGCGTCCGACCGGATCGACGAGTACGACCGGAGGATTGGCATCGGAGACGATATGCGCGAGCCGTGCGCCGGAATAAGCGGGATCGATAGACAGATAAGCGCCGCCGGCCTTGAACACGGCCAGCAGTGCGACGACCATCGAGATGCTGCGCTCGGCGCACACGGCGACGGGGGTATCGGGGCCGACGCCAAGCTCGACGAGGTAATGGGCGAGCCGGTTGGCGCGGGCATTGAGTTCGGCGTAGGAGAGCTGTTCATGCTCCGCGACGAGCGCGACGGCCTCGGGCGCTTGCCGGGCCTGCGCCTCGACGAGTTCGTGAATGCACTGATGCGCGGGGTAGGCAGCGTCCGTCTCATTCCACGTCCGCAGCAGCAAACGCCGCTCGTCGGCATCGAGCAGGTCGATCTGGCCGATCGGCTGCTCAGGGTTGGCGAGCGCCGTCTCGATGAAGTGAAGCAGCCGCTTCCGATGCGCCTGCATGCTTGCAGCATCGTAAAGCTCGGCATTCCCGTCCACGTGCAACGTACACCCGGGATCACGCGGATCGCCGGTCACGGTCACGGCGAAATCGTTGACGAGGCCATTGGCGAGCGCATGCAGGGTCGCACGACTGTCGCCGAATTCCCACCGGTTGTCGAACGGAACGATATTGATGCGTGGACCGAAAACAGGTGCGGTGATCGCACCGCGCAGCTGCTTGATCTCCTTCACGCGGAACTGCTGGTGCTTCATGTGCGAGAACACTTCGGCGCTCACGTGCCGCGTCAATTCCACGAGCGACATCTGCGGCGTAATGGGCAGCCGCATCGGCAGGACGTTGGCGAACATCCCGGGCAGCGTGCGCGTCTCCTTCGTGCGGGCCGATACCGGGAAATCGAACACGGTTATCCGGCCGTTGCTCGTTCGGTAAAGGTAGGCCGCCACGATGGCCGTGAGAACGAGCGGCCACTTCGCGATCTGCGTCTCGATCCGGTCGATCTGCCCGGTGAACGCAAGCGGAAGCGGCGTGGATTCCCGCCTGAAAAAGCCGCTCGCGTGCGGCGCCTTGCCGACCAGGGTTTCCGGAGCAGGCAGGGTGTCGACGTAGTCTTGCCAGTACCGGCGGTCGTTCGCGTAGCGCGAAGACGACCGGTAAGAACGGTCACCGTTCGTCATCAGGTCGATCGACCCGAAGTCTGCGTCGGGAGCTGGCTGGTGCCGCGCAAGTGCCGTATAGACTTGGGCAACCCGGCGTGTCACGAGTGGGATGCTCGCACCATCCATCACGATGTGGTGATACCGCTGGTACCAGATATGGCGCTCGTCGCCGAGCTTGAACAACATCTGGCTGAACAGCTTGCCGGAGAGCAGGTCGTAGGCCGTGTTCGACTCGATCTGCATGACATTCCAGCAAGCGGAAAACGGGTCGGCTTCATTCGACACGTCGATAAAATCCAGCCCGAATGAAGCCGGCTCGCATTCAAACTGCAAGGGCCCCGTCGGTGTTTCGATAAAGCGAAAATGCAGGCTTCGAGCGTCATGGACAACACGACTTAATGCCGCCTCGAAAGCGGGGCGATTTATCGCGCCGCTGATATCCACATAGCCACGACTGTCGAACAACGGATTGTCGGGTTCGAGTTTCTGCGAAAACCACATTTCCATTTGCGCAGCAGTCAGCTCCGCGAATTTCTGAGGGTCTTTTGTGTTCAAAATTATCCTCGTCATTGTTCAATACGCGCAACTTGATGGCGCAGGGCGCGAATGAGCGGTCACACATCGCGCGTTTCAAAAATCTGAAAAATCAAACCCATTCTTGACGGGGGTTCACTGACGGCCCGCAAGCTCGGTTGATTTCAAGGCAAGGCAGGTGAAACGGGGAGGTATTGCTCGATTGAAGGGCGAGCTGGCGATTCAAAGTATTCGTGCCACATGAATATTTGAAACGCACTGTAGCATGATGATTATGAAAATTAGCTTACTAAATACCGGTTATTTTTATATCTGGCGGAAATTGCAACAAAGCAATAATTCGTTTCAATCCGGTGTTTGAGTTATTGATTAACTCGATTCAATTGTTCAGATAATCAATTCATCAAATTATTGAACAATGAAGGCGACCGTGCGTGGACATAGGCAAAACCCCCTGAGCAGGAGGCCATTGCGAAGAATCGATGGAATCGTTTCTGTGGGGGGGGGGGGCGATGTGGCGACTTCGGCCGCCGTGAGCCTGTTTGCCGGGAAGCGGGCGGCGGCCCCGGGTTTGGGGCCTTTGCGATATGCAGTGCGGGTTGCGACTCGAGATGGGGCGCGTGTTGTCTTGTACTTGTGCGCGTTGCCGACCGGATGGATTCGTTGCAATGAGTGATCCGGACACACGGCGCGGACGATCGCCGGCCTGGCTGGACGCACAGCGCGTCACGGGCCCGCGGCGCAACGGGCGCACCGCGTTCGAGCGGCCACGGGCCGTCGCGATACTGCGATGCCGGATCGAAGATCGAGCGGGGCGATGCGCGTGCGCCGGTCATCGAGGTCGTCGATGCCGGCCGCGATCGGCGAGCCGGCATCGACAATGCGTCAACGCATCAATACGTCAAACCGTATCCGAACGGATACAACGGATGCGCGGTATCGTGCGGCACGTCTTCCAGCTGCGCCGCGACCTCCGCCATCGACGACGGCAGCTCGAACGGCAGCTTCCCTTGCGGTTGGCCTTTCCCGGTCAGCACGTCGAACAGCGCGGCATCGGTCACGCCGAAATTGGCGAGGATCGCGGTGGCCTTGTCCTGCACGTTGGTCAGGATCGCGGGGCGATCCATGTACACCGAGACGATCGACTTCGGCGCACGCGCGGCCTGCTTGATTGCCTCGTAGTCCGCACTACCGTCGACGAACGCAAGACTGCCTTCATGCTGCATCGAGCCGAACATGTAGTTCGGGTGCAGCGTCTGATAAGGCGTGCTCACGCGGAGAATCGCGACGTCCGCGGCTTGCGGCGTATCGACGACCTGATAGCCGTATTGCCGGGCAACTGCGGGATCGATACCGTACAGCCAGACTTTCTTGCCGGACGCCGTCATCGGCAGCAGCTTGCCGTTGTTCTGCAGCAGCACCATCGAGCGGCGCTGCGCGTCGAGTGCCTGGGCCTGGAAGTCGGCGTTGCCGACGATCTTGCCGGCCGCGTCTGCATCGACGTACGGATGATCGAACAAGCCTTGCTGGAATTTTTGCAGCAGGACGCGATAGGCCGATTCCGACAGTCGGTCTTCCGACAACTGCCCTTGATTGACGGCGTCGATGAGGTCGCTCGGATCGTCGTCTCCGCCGAACTGGTCGATGCCGGCATTGACCGCTCGCACGAAACGCTGCACGCGGGTCGCGCCTTCCATCCCCCAGGGCATGCCCAGTCCGACGAACGAAGGGGATCCCGACGACACGCCGTTGATGCAGTTCGCGTCGCAGTCGTCGGCGATCAGCCAGTCGGACACGATCACCCCCTTGAAGCCGTATTTCCCGCGCAGCAGGTCGGTCAGCAGCGCCTTGTCGTAAGCGCCGCCCACCGGCTCCAGCGTGATGCCGTCGACCGTGACCGTCATGTCCGGTTCGGAGTAGGTCGGCATGACCGAGCCGACGTTGGCCGCGAAAGCGCCTTCGAACGGCTTCAGGTGATAGGCGAAGTTGTTGCCCGGATAGGTCGCATAGCGACCATAGTAGTTGTGGCTGTCGAACCCGAGTTTCTGCGCGCCATATCCGGCCCAGTGCTTGACGACCGCGATGACGCTATTGGCCTGAATGCCGTTGCTGCCGCCCTGGAAGCCTTCGATATAGGCCTGAACCTGCGTGCGCGCGAGATCGGCGTCCTCGCCGAAGGTGCCGTTGATGCGTGACCAGCGCGGCTCGGTCGCCAGGTCGGCCTGCGGCGAAAGCGCTTCGGTCATGCCGACCGCACGATACTCCTGGCGCGCGATATCGCCGAATTTTCGCGTGAGTGCCGCGTCGCCGATCGCGGCGAAGCCGAGCGTTTCGGGCCATTGCGAGAAACCGCCGCCGCCTGCGCTTGCGCCGAGCGTGTACTGGAAATGGTTGCGCGGGTCGGAACTGATCGACACCGGGATGCCGAGCCGCGACTGCTCCGCCAGCGTCTGAATCTGGTTGGCCTGATCGGCCATGGTGTGCGCGTCGCCACTCATGCGCGTGATATACGTGTTGACGCCCCGCTGATTGATGAGCGTCTTGAGTGCCGCCAGATCGTAAGCGGAGCCGGTGCCTGAACCGGTGGTGTCGTTCAGCACCGGAGCGGTGCCGTGCATCATCAGGCCGGCTTTTTCGGCCAGCGTGAGGCGGCCGACCAGGTCCCGCGCGCGCACGTCGGCACTCAGTCGCCAGTCTTCGTACGGTTCGAGCTGGCCGCTCTTGTCCATGTCCTTGAACTTCAGGCCGTCCCTGGTGATCAGGTTCAACGTCGTGTAGCCGAAGTCCTGTTGCGTGACCGGCGTGGAAGGCGAGTCGACGCCGCCGCAGGCAAACAGCCCCAGGGTGAGCGCGGTGCCCGACGCGGCCCATGCCGATCGGCGAATGGCTGATCTCGTGATGCGTTGCATTCATGTCTCCTGAATCGGTTGTTTTGAGCGCGGCCGTGAAGCATTACAAATAGCCGCTGGCCACTTTACCGAGCTGTTTCAGGGGACGTTTTACCGCCGGGTGCAGGTTTTATCCCGATGGGGCGCGATGTTTGAGGCGGCATGGCGCGTCGGGTTTTCGAGGTGATCGGCCGACACGAACTGGTCACGCAGGACATCCGGGCGTGCTGAGCGACCGCGCGACAGGCGATCGCTCGTTGCCTTCCTTCATGACGGGACTTTCGAATGATTCGGCGCGATGCGTGCGACCACCGGATTAGGCCGCTCGAACCGGCGCAGTCGCACATTTCGCGGGGTCGTGCAGCATGCGTAAGACGCGGTATCCGATCAATCCGGCGCGACACCCGCGACACTCGCGACGCCCGCAGCGCCCTTGCGTTCGTCCGCGATCCAGCCGCCGAACAGCTGGATCTTCTGCTGCTGTTCCGCACCGTCCGGATACACGAAGAAATAGCCCATCCCCGTCGGCAACGACAGGTCGAACGGCATCACCAGCCGGTGCGCCGTCACGCTTTCGTCGGCGAGCGTCCTGTCGCCGATTGCGACCCCATAGCCGTCGATCGCCGCGTGCGTCGCGAGATCCAGCGTTTCGAAGCTCAGGCCGCGCGTCGAGTCGACGTGCGGTGCGCCCGCATGGTCGAGCCACCGCTTCCAGTCCCGGTGATCGCGGGTTGGATGCAGCAACGTGTGACCGGCCAGGTCGTCGAGGCTCGTGAGCGGCTGCCGGTCCGGCAGGCTCGGCGCACAGACCGGCGTGAGCCGTTCTTCGAACAACGGGATCGCATGCATGTCGGGGCCGGCGCCGGCCGCGTAGATCACCGCGGCGTCGAACGGCTCCATCCGGAAGTCGACCTGATGATCCCAGGTGGTGGTGATCTGCACCTGCAGTTCGGGATGCTCGGCCTGGAACCGCATGATGCGCGGCAGCATCCACTGCATCATGCAGGTCGGCACCTTCAGTGCGAGTTCGGTACGCCTGCGCGAAAGGCGCATCGATACCTCCTCGATGCGCGCGAAGCTTTCGCGCACCGTCGGCAACAGGAGCTCCCCTTCGGCCGTCAGCGTGAGCCCCTTGGGCGTGCGCTTGAACAGCGCAAACTGATAGAAGCTCTCGAGCGCGAGGATTTGCCGGCTCACGGCCCCCTGGGTCAGGCACAGGTGCTCGGCGGCGCGCGTGAAGCTGCCGTGACGGGCAACGATGTCGAACACCTGCAGCGCGTTGAGGGATGGAAGTCGTTTCATCGGGAGAGTCGGGGTGGAGCGGGCGCGCGGCGGCGCGCCGCGGTATCGCTCAGTGCAGGATTTTCGCGAGGAAGTCCTTCGCGCGTTCCGATTTCGGATTCGAGAAGAAATCGTCCTTGCGGTCGTCCTCGACGATCGCGCCCTTGTCCATGAAGATCACGCGATGGGCGACCTTCTTCGCGAAGCCCATCTCGTGCGTGACGACCATCATCGTCATCCCTTCCTGCGCGAGTTCGACCATCACGTCGAGCACTTCGTTGATCATCTCGGGGTCGAGCGCGGACGTCGGCTCGTCGAACAGCATCGCGATCGGATCCATCGACAGCGCGCGCGCGATCGCGACACGCTGCTGCTGGCCGCCCGACAGCTGGCCCGGGAACTTGTGCGCATGCGCCTTCAGGCCGACGCGGTCGAGCAGCTTCATGCCCTTCTCGTTCGCCTCATCCTTGCCGCGGCCGAGCACCTTGACCTGCGCGAGCGTCAGGTTCTCGGTGATCGACAGATGCGGGAACAGCTCGAAATGCTGGAACACCATCCCGACCTTCGAACGCAGCTTCGACAGGTTCGTCTTCCTGTCGCCGACCGACTGGTCGTTCACGAGGATCTCGCCCTGCTGGAACGGCTCGAGGCCGTTCACGGTCTTGATCAGCGTGGATTTGCCCGAGCCCGACGGGCCGCACACGACGACCACTTCGCCTTTCCTGACCTCGGTCGTGCAGTCGCTGAGGACCTGAAACTGGCCGTACCACTTCGAAACGTTGCTGATGGAAATCATGGAAGTTCCTGGATCGTAATGAAGCGCGCGCGGCGCCGGTTCAGCGTGCCTTCGCGACGCGATAGCGACGTTCGAGCACGCGGGCATACCACGTCAGCGGGAAGCACATCGCGAAGTAAAGCAGCGCGACCATCGCGTAGATCGGAAACGGCTTGAATACCGCGTTGGTGATGATGTTGCCCGTCTTGGTCAGCTCGGTCAGCCCGATGATCGACGTCAGCGCGGTGCTCTTGACTGCCTGCACGAGGAAGCCGACGGTCGGCGGCAGCGCGATCTTCCACGCCTGCGGCCACACCACGTAGCGCAGTTGCTGGGTCCACGTCATGCCCAGGCTGGCCGCCGCGTTCCACTGGCCGCGCGGTACCGCGTCGACGCAGCCGCGCCAGATGTCGGTCAGATACGCGCTGGCGTTCAGCGTCAGCACGACCGACGCGGCCACCCATGGCGTCACGTCGATGCCGATGAGCGGCAAGCCGAAGAAGCCGAGAAACAGCTGCATCAGCAACGGCGTGCCCTGAAACAGCTCGACGTACAGGATCACGAAGCGACGCAGCGCGGCTGAAGCCGAGATGCGCATCGCCAGCAGCGCGAACCCGGCGACGCTGCCGCCGACGAACGTGATCAGCGACAGCAGCACGGTCCAGCGCGCGGCGAGCAGCAGGTTCCACGCTATATCCTGGAAGGTGAATTCGATCATCGTGCACGCTCCGTGGGAAGGCGGGTTTCGGGAGAGCGGGTGCGCCACGTGAAGCGCGCAAACCGGGTGCGCTGGGACGCGGCCGCCGCGCCGCGCTGGGTGCGGCCCGAGAACAGCCGCCGGCCGGCGCGATTGAGCAGCATGCGCAATGCGATCGACAGCAGCAGGTAGATCGCGGTCACGACGATGTAGATCTCGAACGCACGGAAGTTGCGCGACTGGATGAAGTTCGCCGCATAGGTCAGGTCGGGCACCGAGATCTGCGAGACGACCGCGGAGCCGAGCATCACGATCAGCACCTGCCCGAGCAGCGCGGGGTACACGTTCGCGAGCGCCTGCGGCAGCACGACGTGACCGAACACCTGCCGGCCGTGCAGCCCGAGCGCGCGCGCCGCCTGCACCTGCCCGTGCGGCACCGATTCGATGCCGGCACGCAGGATCTCGACCGCGTACGCGCCCAGGTTGACCGTCATCGCCAGCACGGCCGCCTGGGCTTCGTCGATGTGCACGCCGATCCCGGGCAGCCCGAAGAAGATGAAGAACAGCTGGACCAGGAACGGCGTATTGCGGATCAGCTCGACGTAGGCCGCGACGAGCGCGCGCGCCCAGCGCGGGCCGGCGAGCGCGACCCACGCACCGGTGGTGCCGATCAGGCCGCCCAGCACGGTGGAGGCCGCGGTGAGGCCGCGCGTCACGCCGATGCCGCGCGCGAGCATGCCGGCGTAGAGGCCAAAATCGCTGAAGTCGAACACGTAGGTCATCGCGATGCCTTTCGTCGTGAGTGCGGGGCGGGTGCGGCGCGCATCACAGGTCGGCCGGGAGTGCCGCGTGCAGCCACTTCTGCGACAACGTATTCAGCGTGCCGCTCTTGCGGGCGCCGGCGATCGCGTCGTTGACCTTCTGCATCAGGCGCGGCTCGTTCTTGTTCAGGCCGACGTGATCGGGCGAGCTGAACAGCGAGAACTTCTGTTCCGGATCGATCGACGGATGGCGCGCGATGATCGTCGCGCCGACGTCGTTGCCGACCACGAGCAACTGCGCCTGTCCCGACAGGAACGCCGCGATCGCGCCGTTCGGGTCGTCGAAGCGCTTGATCGTCGCGCTCGGCGGCGCGACCTTGCTCACGCTCAGGTCCTCGAGCGTGCCGCGCGCGACCGCGACCGATTTGCCGGCGAGATCGGCGTTGCCCTTCACGGCCAGCGATTTCGGGCCGAACACGGCGAGGTAGTACGGCGCATACGCGTTCGAGAAGTCGATCACCTTCGCGCGTTCCGGCGTCTGTCCGACCGACAGCAGCATGTCGGTCTTGCGGTCGGCGAGATAGGCCATCCGGTTGTCGCCGGTAACCTGAACGAGTTCGACTTTCGCGTTGAGCGCGCGGCCGATCAGGTTCGCCATGTCGATGTCGTAGCCTTGCGGTTTCATGTCGGGGCCGATCGAACCGAACGGCGGGTAGTCCTCGAACACGCCGATGCGCACGACGCCCGATTTCGCGATCGTGTCGAGCGCGTCGGCGTGCGCGAGCGGCGCGAACGCGGCAAGGCCAGCAGTGCCGGCGCAGGCGCAGAGGAGGACGGTACGGGCGAGCAGGCGCTGCACGTGGCGGGTGGCTTGGGACGTTGCGTTCATGGTGAGATCCTCGTTGCTGCGCTGGACTGCGCGGGAGAAAGGAAAAGGGAATCAGGCGCCGCGGGCGGCGATGAGCTTGCACGCATGGGCGGGCAGTTCCGCGAGCACCGGCATGCCGACGTGGAGGTCGGGCGTTTCGCGCGGCGTCGTCGCGGCCGTCAGCGTGAAGCCCCGGCAATCGATCGTCGCTTCTATCGACGCACCGACGTCGCGCACGAACGTGATCGTGCCGGCCAGCGTATTCGGCGCCGAAGCCGGCTGGCCCGGACGCACGCAGACATCCTCGGGACGAATCAGCAGGCGCACGCCATCGGTCGCGCGTGGCGCGTCCGGCGCGCGCCGGATCGCGAGACGCTGCCCGCCGGGCAGGACGATGGCGTCGTCGCCGTCGCACGCGACCGGCAGGATGTTGCCGAGGCCGATGAAATCGGCGACGAACTCGTTGACCGGATCGCGATAGATGTCGAGCGGCCGGCCGACCTGCTGGATCCGGCCTTTCTCCATCACGACGATCTCGTCGGCCATCGTCATCGCTTCGCGCTGGTCGTGCGTGACCATGATCGTCGTGATGCCGAGCCGTTGCTGGAGCAGCCGGATCTCGACCTGCATCGCCTCGCGCAGCTTCGCGTCGAGCGCCGACAACGGCTCGTCGAGCAGCAGCAGGCGCGGCGACGATGCGATCGCACGGGCAATCGCGACGCGCTGGCGCTGTCCGCCCGACAGTTGCGTGACGAGCCGGTCGGCCATGTGCGGCAGCTGGATCAGTTCGAGCAGCTCGGCGACGCGCCGTGCCTGCGCGGCCTTGTCCGTCTTGCGCAGCCGCAGCGGATACGCGATGTTCTGCGCGACCGTCATGTGCGGAAACAGCGCGAGCGACTGGAACACCATGCCGAAGTCGCGCCGGTTGGCGGGCACGCGCGTGAGGTCGCGGCCGGCGAACGTCAGCGTGCCGGAGGTGGGCGTTTCGAGGCCGGCGATGATCCGCATCAGCGTGGTCTTGCCGCAGCCGGACGGGCCGAGAAAGCAGACGAGCTTGCCGTCCGGCACCGACAGGTCGACGTGATCGACCGCATACGCCTGGTGGAAGCGCTTCGTCACGTTCTGGAGGATGAGCTGGGTCATGAGGGTTCCTTGCACGGGCGAGGGCGAGATGGCGCGCGCGTCAGAGCGCGACACCCTTGTCGCCGACGAGTTTTTCGAGCATCCAGATCAGCGCGAAGTCGATCGCGACGGTGAACACGGCGAAGCAGAACACGGTCGGGTCGAGCGACGAGACGGTGCGGCTGTAGAGCCAGACTGGCAGGGTCATCGTGTCGATGCTGTACAGGAAGAACGTCACCGTGAATTCGTTGAACGACACGATGAAGGCGAACAGCATCCCGGCGAGGATGCCGGGCCGCATCAGCGGCAGCACGACGTCGACGAGCGCGCGGCGCGGGCTCGCGCCCATCAGGCACGCGGCTTCCTCGAAATCGGGGCCGATCGACGCGACCGACGCCGCGCAGTTCTTCACCGTGAACGGCAGCGTCAGGATCACGTGCGCGACGACGAGCCGCGCGATGCCGAGTTCGACCGGCAGCGCGTTGAGCACGATCAGCAGCGCGAGGCCGAGCATCACGAGCGGATAGACGATCGGCAACGCGACGAGCTGCTCGACGAGCGTCTTGCCGCGGAATCGGTAACGGGACAGCGCGTAAGCCGCGGGCACCGACACGGCGGTCGCGATCAGCATCGTCGCGACCGCGACGACGAGGCTCGTCGTCAACGCGGCGCCCATCGATTGGGCGCTGCCCGCATCGGACGACACGAACGTCTGCCAGGCGGCGCGATACCAGTGCAGGCTGAATTCGCGCGGCGGGAATTCGAGCGTGCCCGAGGCGCCGAACGACATCGTGATCATCGTCAGGATCGGCAGCGACGCGAGCAACAGCACGAGCGTCGCGAGCCCGCCGGTGACGCGTCCGAGGCGGCCGGGCATCGGCGCGCGCAGGAGCAGGGCATTCATCGGTTCACCTCGCCGGTGCGTTGCAGGGTGCGCACGAGGCGCTGCGAAACCGCCATCACGACGAGCGTCGCGCCCATCAGCACGACGCCGGATGCCGAGGCGGCGGGCCAGTTGAGCAGCGGTGCGACCTGGTCGTGCACGAGTACGGCGAGCATCGGTACGCGTCGGCCGCCGAGCAGCAGCGGCACCGCGAACGCGCTGGCGTTGTACGCGAACACGAGCAGCGCGCCGGAGACGAGGCCGGGCATCGCGAGCGGCAAGGTCACGTGCCGCAGCGTCTGCCAGCGGCTCGCGCCGAGCGTCGCGGCGGCTTCGTCGTACGCACGGGACACCGCGCGCAGCGCGCTCGACAGCGGCAGCACGGCGAGCGGGAACGCGGTCTGGATCAGCCCGAGCAGCACGCCGTGTTCGCGGTACAGCAACTGCAGCGGACGCCCGATCACGCCGGTGGCCAGCAGCGCGCGGTTGAGCAACCCGGCCGGGCCGAGGATCACGAGCCAGCCGTAGCCTTGCAGCAGCAGGTTCACGAGCAGCGGCAACAGCACGCCGGCGAGCAGCAACCGGCGCGCGAGCCGCGATTCGGTCCGCGCCATCGCGAGCGCCACCGGGATCGCCAGCAGCACCGCGCACACCATGCTCTGGAACGCGAGGCGCAGCGTGAGCCACAACGACGTCGTGAAGTACGGGTCCGCGAGGTCGAGGTAGTTCTGCAGCGTGAAGGTCCGCCATTCGTCGCCGGACACGCCGACGCTCATGCGCAATACCGTGACCGTCGCGGCGGCGAGCACCGCGAGGAACGCGAGGATCGGCGCGAGCAGCAGCCAGGGTGGCACGCCGGGCAGCGCGGGCGCATCGGCGCCCGCGCCGGCCGTTGCTGCTGCGGCCGGCCCTGCATCGTGGGGAGAGGACAGGGAGGCCATGTCGTTACGCCGAGAAGAGGCCCGTGTAGCGCTTGATCCATGCCGGCTGGACCGCCGCGAGCGCCTTGTCGTCATGCAGCACGGCTTTCTCCGCGATCTGCTGCGGCGACGGCACGAATGCACGGCTTTCCGCGGGAATCACGGCCTTGCCGTTCACGGGGCCGTTCAGGACGTCGGCCGCCATCCGGCCTTGTACGCCGGCGTCGAGCGAATGATTGATGAACGCGTGGATCAGGTCGAGGTCGCCCGGGTGCGCTTTCGGAATCACGGTGAACATCAGCTGCGTCGCGAAGCCTTCCTTCATCCCGTACGTCACGCCCATCTTGTAGTCGGGCTTGCGGATCTGGTCCGGGAAGAACGCGGGCGAATAGATGCCGCCGATGTCGAGCGAGCCCGTGCGGAACAGGTCGGCGACCTGGTTCGGGTTTTCGCCGAGGGTCATCACGCGGTCCTTCAGTTGCGCGAGCTTCCGGAATCCCGGGTCGATGTTCTGCTGCGAACCGCCGGCCAGCTTCGCCGCGATGATCGCGAGGTCGACCGCTTCGGCCCACTCGGGCGGCGGCAGGAACAGGCGGCCCGCATACTTCGGATCCCACAGTGCCTCGTAGCTCGACGGTGCGCTTTTCACGGTTGCCGTGTTGTAGATCAGCCCGTCCGACCACAGCAGGTAGCCGATGCCGAAGCCGTTCGCGCCGGTGCGGTATTGCGGCGCGACGTCCTTCAGGTTCGGCAGCCGGTTCAGGTCGGGCTTCGCGAGCAGGCCCGCGTCCGCGAGACCGGACGCGCCGACGCCGGCGAGCGTGATGACGTCGTAGGTCGGCCGCTCGCCCGCGGCCTTGACCTTCGCGACCATCCCCGACGTGCCGTCCGCGCGATCGGCGATCACGCGTGCGCCGGTCTGCTTGCTGAAGCTTTCCGCGATGTTGCGCAGCGCGGCCGCGCCGGTATCGTCGGACCACGTGAGCAGGCGCAGCGTCTTGCCTGCGAAACTGCTCGTCTGTGCTTTCGCAGTACTGATGAATGGCATCGGAAGGGCGGATGCAGCGAGCGCCGTGCCGAGGGTTTTGATCACCTGCCTTCTGCCCGCCTTGAAGTGTTGCATGGCCGTCTCCTGATGAACGATGCCGTGTGGTCTGATGCCTGTCGCCGAACTGCGGCGCGGGGTGTGGATAAACTGTAGGGAGGTCAAATTTCCGCAACAAACGAAATATCCGCATGCGCGGCATGACATAAACGCATGGCGCGGCGACCTCAGCCGGCCGGCATCATGACCTGCTTGATCTCCTGAAATGCAGCGAGCCCGAACGGGCCGAGCTCGCGTCCGATGCTGCTGCGCTTGTAGCCGCCCCATGAGGTTTGCGGATAGATCAGCTGCGGCGTGTTGATCCACACGACGCCTGCCTCGAGCGCGCCGGCAACCCGCCTGGCGCGGGCCGTGTCGCGCGTGACGACGGTTGCGACGAGCCCGTATTCGGTATCGTTGGCGGCCGCGATCGCATCGTCTTCGGTGTCGAATGCGCGGACGCACAGCACCGGTCCGAAGATTTCGTCACACCATAGCGAGCTGTCGGCGGGCACGTCGGCGAACAGCGCTGGCCTGATGAAATAGCC
>NZ_JAAGPG010000036.1:0-234 GCF_017104665.1 Burkholderia sp. Se-20378
TAAAAAAAAAAAAACAAAAAAAACAGTGCTGACAGACGCCATAAGAGCATTAACCACAACAGACACATATGAGCCACTACACTCACCGCAGCGCACCAGTTCCACACCGTATCCGCGCACCGACTACACAGCACTCTCACGCTACGCGACATTACAACATCGAACAACCACCAGCAGCGACCCCACGACTCACTGCATACAACCACAACACACCCTACAGACCCACAACGACAA
>NZ_JAAGPG010000371.1:0-8461 GCF_017104665.1 Burkholderia sp. Se-20378
AGCGTCGGCCCGTGGCGCCCCGCGATCCCGAACGACAGCGCGACGAGCGCCGCGCCCGTCGCCTGCCCGATCAGCCGCGCGGTCGCGATGATCCCGCTCGCGCCGCCGCTACGCTCGGGCGGCGCACTCGACATCAGCGCCTTCAGGTTCGGCGACTGGAAGAAGCCGAAGCCCGCGCCGCACAGCATCATCCGCCAGCCGATGTCGACGACGCCCGGCGCCGCCGGCAACGCGGCGAGCGACACCATGCCCGCACTCAGCAAGGCAAGACCGATCGCGCCGAGCAGGCCCGGCGGATAGCGATCCGACAAGCGCCCCGCGATCGGCGCGGCGAGCGCGACGATGACCGACCACGGCGTCATCAGGAACCCCGTCTCGACCGCGTTGCGATGCAGGACGGTTTCGAAATAGAACGGCAGCGATACGAACGCGAGCCCCTGCGCGGCGAACGCGCACACGGCGGTCAGCGCGGACAGCGTGAACACGGGCCGGCGAAACAGGTCGACCGGCAGCATCGGCGCCGGGTGCCCGGCCTGGCGTCGGATCAGCAGCCAGCCGAATGTGAGCGCAATCGCAGCCGCCGCGAACACGATGGAAAGCGGCCCGCGCTGCGCGAATTCGCCGAGCGCGAAGATCAGCGATGCGAACGTGATCACGTTGAACAATGCGGCGACCGGATCGAACGCATGCTTGCCGCGTGCCGTCTGCGGCAGCGACGGAATCGCCACTGCAAGCGCGAACACGCCGAGCGGCACGTTCACCGCGAACAGCCACGGCCATGCGGCGACCGACAGGATCAGCGACGCGATGGTCGGCCCCACAGCGAACGACACGCCGACCACGAGCGCGTTGAAGCCGACGCCGCGCCCGAGCCGGTGCGCGGGAAACAGGCCGCGGATCAGCGCGACGTTGACGCTCATGATCGCACTCGCACCGAAGCCCTGCACGATCCGCGCGGCCGTCAGCATCGGCAGCGTCGACGCGAGCGAACAGCCGAGCGACGCAAGCGTGAACACCGCGAGCCCGGCGATATACACGCGCTTGTGGCCGACGATGTCGCCGAGCGATGCGAACGGCAGCAGCGTCGCGACCATCGCGAGCTGGTACGCGTTGATGATCCAGACGGACGCGGCCGGCGATGCATGCAGGTCGGTGGCGATCGCGGGCAGCGCGGTGTTCGCGATCGCGGTGTCGAGCGTCGCGAGCGCGACGGCCAGCAGCACGGCGGACATCGCGCGCCAGTTGACGGCCGGCTCATGGGCGCCGGCGGGGGAAGCGAATTCGGACAAGATGAGGCTCGGCTGACGAGCGACGCGTGCGCCACGTCGCGGATTGGACTCGCGGCGGCGTTCCGGTCGCACCGCATGGAACGCGCGCCGCCGCGCCCCGTATTGTTGCAGAGCCGCATCGAACGTGCTGGCGACCGCTTCGTCAGTCAGCAAAATGAAAGGAAATGCGTTGCCGTGCAGGACGCGCGGCAACGCAGGCGCAACAGGCAGGCTCGCTGCGTCAGGTCACCGCGCGCCGCGCATTGCGACCGCGCAGCCATTCGAGCGCAAGCAGCAGGCTCGTCGAGAAGATGATCAGGATCGTGGCGAGCGCAGCGATCGTCGGGCTGATGTTCTCGCGGATGCCCGTGAACATCTGGCGCGGCAGCGTCGTCTGGTCCGCGCCCGCGAGGAACAGCGTGACGACGACTTCGTCGAACGACGTCGCGAACGCGAACAGCGCGCCCGACATCACGCCCGGCGCGATCACCGGCAGCGTCACGCGGAAGAACGTCGACACCGGATTCGCACCGAGCGACAGGCTCGCGCGCACGAGGTTCTGGTTGAAGCCCTGCAGTGTCGCGGCTACCGTCGTCACGACGAACGGCACGCCGAGCGCCGCGTGCGCGGCAATCAGCCCCGTGTAGGTGTTCGCGAGCCCGAGCGGCGCGAAGAACAGGTACATGCCGACGCCGACCACGACGACCGGCACGATCATCGGCGACAGCAGCACGGCCATCAGCAGCCCCTTGCCGCGGAAGTCAGCCTTCGTGAGACCGATCGCGGCGAGCGTGCCGAGCACGGTCGCGACGACGGTCGCCGACGGTGCGACGATGAAGCTGTTCTTCGCGGCCATCCGCCACTCGTCCGATGCAATCAGGTTCTCGTACCAGCGCGTCGAGAAGCCCGGGATCGGATAGACGAGGAACGTGCTCGACGAAAACGACAACGGCACGATCGCGAGCACCGGCAGGATCAGGTACAGCAGCGTCAGCACGACGAGCACGCGCAGCGCGACGTACCACGCGCGCTCGACGAACGACATGTGCGGCGCGAACAGCGGCCTGGCGAGTTTCATGGTCGGTATCCCCTTCCCGTTTCGTAGTGCGCGGCGCTCAACCGAGGCTCACGTTGGTGCGCGTGAACCGCCCGTACACCGCGTACAGCACCAGCGTCGCCGCGAGCAGCAACCCGCCGAGCGCGCACGCCATGCCCCAGTTGATCGTCACGTTCGTGAAGTACGCGACGTAGTAGCTGACCATCTGGTCGTTCGGCCCGCCGAGCAGCGCGGGCGTGATGTAGTAGCCGATCGCGAGGATGAACACGAGCAGCGCGCCCGCGCCGACGCCCGGGTAGGTCTGCGGCACGTATACGCGCCAGAACGCGGCGAACGGATGGCTGCCGAGCGACACGGCCGCGCGCTGGTAGGTGGGCGGGATCGACTTCATCACGCTGTAGAGCGGCAGGATCATGAACGGCAGCAGGATGTGCGTCATCGAGATGTATACGCCGACGCGATTGAACAGCAGCGTCAGCGGCTGCGAGATCAGTCCGCTGCCGATCAGCGCCTTGTTGACGAGCCCTTCGCTCTGCAGCAGCACGATCCAAGCGGCAACACGAACAAGCACCGACGTCCAGAACGGAATCAGCACGAGGATCATCACGAGGTTTGCACGACGCTCCGACAGCGTCGAGATCCAGTACGCGAGCGGATAGCCGAGCAGCAGCGCGAACAGCGTGACGGCGACGCCGATCACGAACGTGCGCCCGAAGATCGCGAGATAGATCGACTGGTCGGGATCGGCCTGCACGATGTGGTCGAAGCCGTCCTGCTTGTGGTCGAGCGCGGCGAGCAGGTAGAACGGCGAATACGTGCTGCCGTTCTTCGCGATCGCCTGCCAGTACGCGGCATCGCTCCAGCGCGAGTCGAGCTCGACCAGCTTGTCGCGCGTCTGTGCGGGCGTCAGTGCCGCGTCGTTGTCGCCCTTCAGCGGCATCGCGCGCGCCGTCTTCGCGACGAGCGAGCGATAGCCGGGAATCTCGGTGTTCAGCCGCCGCGCGAGCGCACCCATCGCCTCGCTGTCGGCCACCTTCGTCATGTCGGCCGCGAGCGCGACATACGCGGCATCGGCCGGCGGCGCCTTGCGGTCCCAGCCCGACAGCGCCCTGACCGTGTTCGGCAGCGCTGCGGCGATCTCCGGGTTCTGCACCGCGCGCGTCAGCAGCGTGCCGATCGGCACGACGAAAATCAGCAGCAGGAAAATTGCGAGCGGCGCGACCAGCAGCAGTGCCATCGTGCGCTTGCGGGCCTCGGCGGCCTTCAGCTCGCGCTTGAGCGCGGCGTTCGACGGCGAGGAAGGCGCGATCGTCATCGTATTCAACGGTTCTCTCCGGCCGGGCACGTTCCGGCGGAATGCCGCGCGACACGATCGACGCGTCGCGCGGCCGGTTGCATCAGGACACCTGAACGGCGATTACTTCGTCGCCCACGCGGTGAAACGCTGCTCGAGCTCGTCGCTGTGGTCGGTCCAGAAGCCGATGTCTTCCAGCACCGCGTTCTTGCCGTTGGCCGGCGAGTTCGGCAGGTTCGCGAGCGTCTTCGCGTCGAGCGCCTTGATCGCCGCGATGTTCGCCGGGCCGTACGCGATGTGCTGCGCGTAGCCCTGCTGCGGCTTCGGCGTCAGCGTGTACGCGATGTACTGCTCGGCCAGCGCCTTGTTCGGCGAGCCCTTCGGAATTGCCCAGTAGTCGAGGTCGTAGATGCTGCCGTTCCACACGACCTTCAGGTTCTTGCCTTCCTTCTGCGCGGCGTCGATGCGGCCGTTGTACGCGGTCGACATCACGACGTCGCCGGCGACGAGAAACTGCGGCGGCTGTGCGCCCGCTTCCCACCACTGGATATTCGGCTTCAGCTCGTCGAGCTTCTTGAACGCGCGGTCCTGGCCAGCCTTCGTGCCGAGTACCTTGTAGACGTCCTTCGGCGCGACGCCGTCGGCCATCAGCGCGAATTCGAGGTTGTAGCGCGCGCCCTTGCGCATGCCGCGCTTGCCGGGGAATTTCTTCACGTTCCAGAAATCGGCCCAGCCGGTCGGTGCCGACTTCAGCTTGTCCGCGTTGTACGACAGCGCCGTCGACCACACGAAGAAGCCGACGCCGCACACCTGCGGCGATTCGGGAATCAGATCGGATTTCTTGGCGATCTTCGACCAGTCGAGCTTCTCGTACAGCCCTTCGTCGCAGCCGCGGTTCAGGTCGCCCGATTCGACTTCGACCACGTCCCAGTTGACGTGCTTTGCCTCGACCATCGCCTTCACTTTCGCCTGCTCGCCGTTGTATTCGACGGCCGTGACCTTGTTGCCGGTCGCCTTCTCGAACGGCTGGTTGAACGCGGCCTTCTGCGCGTCGCCGTTCGCGCCGCCGAAGTTGACGACCGTGAGTTCGGCAGCCGATGCCGATGCGCCGACGACGGCGAGCGCCAGTGCCAGCGCGGTGCGCCGTGCGGTAATGCGTGCTCGGTTCATGGTGGTTCCTCTCCTCTCGTGGTGGAAGTGGGCAGTTGTTGTTGACGACGTGCTACGGAAAATCGGGGAAACCCTGCTCAAGCGAACACGCGCAGGTGTTCGGGCGCAAATGCGAGCGCGACCGGTGCGCCGGGCGAGAACGCATCGAGCGCGCCGGTGCCGAGCGGCACCTTCACGAAGCATTCGTCCTGGCCGGGCAGCGCGCAGCGCATGCGCACGTGGTCGCCGAAATAGATGAGGCTGCGCGCCTCGCCGCTCAACTGGTTGGCCGAGCCGTTCGCGTGCCCGTTCGCGCCATGCGCGGCGAGACTCATGCGTTCGGGGCGGATGCACGCGACGGCCGGCGCACCCTCGGCCGCATCGCCGATGCGGCGACCGACGAGCTTCGTACCGTCGTCGAGCCGGAATTCGCAGAATTCGCCGTCGACGCGCGCGATGGTGCCGCGCAGCCGGTTGCTGTCGCCGATGAAGTTCGCGACGAATTCGTTGCACGGCGATTCGTACAGGCGGTCGACGGTGTCGAGCTGCTGCACGATGCCCTTGTCGAACACGGCGACGCGATCGGACATCGTCAGCGCCTCGCCCTGGTCGTGCGTCACGTACACGAAGGTCACGCCGAGCTTTTCGTGCAGCGCCTTCAGTTCGTACTGCATGTGTTCGCGCAGTTGCTTGTCGAGCGCGCCGAGCGGCTCGTCCATCAGCACGAGCTTCGGCTCGAACACGAGCGCGCGTGCCAGCGCGATGCGCTGCTGCTGGCCGCCCGACAACTGGGCCGGATAGCGTTTCGCGAAGCGCTCCATCTGCACCATCTTCAGCGCATGCGCGACCCGTTCCGTGCGCTCGGCCGCCGGCAGCTTGCGCACGGTCAGCGGATACGCGACGTTCTGCTCGACCGTCAGGTGCGGAAACAGCGCGTAGTTCTGGAACACCATGCCGATGTTGCGCTTGTGCGGCGGCACGTTGTTCAGCAGCTCGCCGTCGAGGCGGATCTCGCCGCCGGTCGGGAACTCGAAGCCGGCCAGCATCATCAGGCAGGTGGTCTTGCCCGAGCCGGACGGCCCGAGCAGCGTCAGGAATTCCCCGCGGTGGATATCGAGGTCGAGCGATTTGACGACCAGCGTTTCGCCGTCGTAGGTCTTCCGCACGCCGCGAAAGCTGACGATCACATCATCGGACTTCATCGTGGCTGTCCCCTTGCTTCGCGACAATTGATTTTGAGATGCGAGCCACTATACGGCGCGCACGGTTCTATACTAGGGAACCATTTCAATATTCCAAGTAGGACCACTTTGGATACCGTGATCCTCGCCGACTGGCTCTCCGCCCGCCTCGACCGCAGCTCGCCGGAGCCGATGTACCGCCAGTTGCTGCAGCAGATGCAGCAGGCCATCCTGACCGGGGAATTGGGGCCAGGTACCAAGCTGCCGAGCTCGCGCACGCTCGCGGCCGACCTGTCGATCGCGCGCAATACCGTGCTGCACGTGTACGACCAGCTGACGGCCGAAGGCTACGTGCTGACGACCACCGGCAGCGGCACCTATGTAGCCGACACGCGGCCGGACGCCGCCGCGATCCACGTGCCGGGTGCTGCACCGCCTGTGTCGAGCGCCGATGAACCGCCGCTGCCGGACGCGCAGGGCGGCCTGTCGATGCGCGGCCGGCAATTGATCGAACATGCGGGCGTATCACGGCGCCAGTGGGGGGCGTTCATGCCGGGCGTGCCGGACGTGTCGGAATTCCCGAGCCGGACGTGGAGCCGCCTGCAGGCGCGGCTGTGGAAGGAAGCGAACCCCGAGCTGCTGACCTATGCGCCGGGCGGCGGCTACCGGCCGTTGCGGCGCGCGCTCGCCGATTACCTGCGCGTCGCGCGCTCGGTCAAATGCTCGCCGGACCAGGTCATCATCACGACGGGCATCCACCAGTCGATCGATCTCGCGGTGCGGCTGCTGTCCGACATCGGCGATCGCGCATGGGTCGAGGAGCCGTGCTACTGGGGCGTGCGCAGCGTATTGCAGGCGGCCGGCCTCACGCTGACGCCGGTGCCCGTCGACCAGGAAGGGCTCGACCCGCGTGCCAGCGACATGCAGCATCCGCCGCGGCTCGTGCTCGTCACGCCGTCGCATCAGTACCCGCTCGGGATGGTGATGAGCCTCGCGCGGCGCCGGATGCTGCTCGAATACGCGCGCCAGCACCGCTGCTGGATCATCGAGGACGACTACGACAGCGAGTTCCGCTACGGCAGCCGCCCGCTCGCGTCGCTGCAGGGGCTCGACGATGGCGGCCGCGTGATCTACGTCGGCAGCCTCGGCAAGATGCTGTTCCCGGGGCTGCGGATGGGCTACATGGTCGTGCCCGAGCATCTGGTCGACACGTTCCGCACCGGGCTGTCGGAGCTGTACCGCGAGGGCCAGCTGATGCAGCAGGCCGTGCTCGCCGAATTCATCATGGACGGCCACCTGACTTCGCACGTCAGGCGAATGCGCACGCTGTACGGTGAGCGTCGGCAACTGATGATCGACGCAATCCGCGCGCGCTTCGGCGACGCGCTGCCCGTGATGGGCGACGAGGCAGGCCTGCATCTCGTGCTCGGCCTGCCGGACGCCTGCGACGATCGCGCGGTCACGCAGAGCGCGTTCGATGCGGGCGTGATCGTGCGTCCGCTCACCAGCTACTACAGCAGCCTCGACACCGCGCGGCGCGGCCTGCTGCTCGGCTATGCGTGCGTTGCGCACGAAGGCATCGGGCCCGCGTTCGACACGCTCGCGAATACCATCGAGCAACACCTGCCGCGGGACCTCACGCGCGCGGCATAGCGGCGGGCATGCGCCGCGCCGCCCGCGCCTCCCACGTTACCGCACGCTGCCCGCCCCGCGATCGAGCGATGCCGCGCGCACGGCTTCGCCCGGCTTGGTGAACACGCGTTGACGCAGCGCGGCGATCTGCGCGTCGCGATCCTGCGGCGACAGACCCGCCGATTCGATCTGCGCACGCTGCGCCGCATAGTCCGTGTAGCGGCTCTGCCACGATGCGTCGTCCTGCTGCATCTGCGCGACGCGCGCGGCGGCTTCGGGGCCGAGCGTCTGCGTCAGTTGCGCGCGCATCGCGTCGGGCGTCGCCCCGCTCTTCTGCAATTGTGCGATCTGGTCGATCGCCGCCCGCTGCTTGTCGATGCGCTGCTGCGCGGCGCGTTCGTCGGCCGGCATCTGCTGTTCGAGCGCTGCGAGTCGCTCGGCCTTCTGCGCATCCGTCAGCGCGGGATCCCGCGTGATCCTCAGCCGCGCGAGGTCGTAGCGCTGTCGCCACTGCTCCGCGCCGAAGAACGGCTGGCTCCAGTCGCCGAGCGTGCGATAGGCGATCGACGCGCGCTGGTCGAGCGCGAGCTGCAGCGCACCGAGATCGGACTTGTCGACCGCGCCGGCATCGCGCAATTTCGCGAGTGCGTCGAGATACGCGCGATAGCGATGCCATACGTCGAGCGCCTCGACCTGCGCAACGGTGCCGTCGAGTTGCGCGGCAATCTCGCGCACGACGAACGCATCGAGCGCGGCTGCGCTCAGGTCGCTCTGCGCGGTCAGGCAGTAGTCGAAGAAGTCGCGCACCGCGCGCGACTTCGCGAGATGGCCGCCGGCATCGAGCGGCAACCGGGGCGCGCTGGAGCCGGCGAGCGACGGC
>NZ_JAAGPG010000372.1:0-266 GCF_017104665.1 Burkholderia sp. Se-20378
AAGCGGGGAGAGCTCGGTGGTCGCCGGAGCATTAAAAAAAAAAAAAAAATAAAAAACCCCCCCCCCCCCCCCCCCACAGCACGAACAGTATGCAGAGGAGTCGTTATCTACACAAGGAATCCTGACTCCTGCTCCCCACCTCTGTATCGGCTCACACCAAACATCACCCTGCTATCGACAATGACCACACTTTATTAGATCGCTGTGTCACGACGTACATATCTCACCACTAGAGGGCTCGATCGAGTCTAGCTCACTAGCCATAC
>NZ_JAAGPG010000373.1:0-8628 GCF_017104665.1 Burkholderia sp. Se-20378
TCGCCCGTGTTCGATCACACCGGCAGCATCCGGCTCGTGATCGCGATCATCGGCTCGTCGCGCGGCTTCCCGCGCGGGCCGGACAGCGAGCTCGCGCACACGTTGCTCGCCGCGACGCGGCGGCTGTCGTGGCGGTTCGGGTGGATCGGCCGGTAAGCCGCTGCACGCCGCGACCGACGTCCTCCCACCGCTCGAATCCCCTTTCCTGTTCCATGCGAGGCCGTGCCGGCACGGCCTCGTCACGCCTGTGGGCCACTCGCAGGCATCCGATATTCATGTTGCAAAGCAGCAACACCAATTGTCAGTAATTCTCATATAACGAAATCGCATTTCACAAAGCGGAGACGTTTCGCTATGATTAGGGTTATCCCTAACTCGCCACCTATATGGGGCTTCGTCATGCAAACGTCTAATGTCTCCGACCGTTCCACCGAATCCGCTGGTTGGCTCGCACGTGTGAGCGACCTGATTGCAGAAGCTTGGGCACTCCACCTCGAGAACTGCGAAGTCATCGCTGAAGCACACGCACGCCTGCCGCACTGAACGGCACGACCGGCCGCCAGTTGATCGCACCACGCCCTGCCTGACCCGCTTGCCCGGACGCGCGCCACGAGGCCGCAGCGTCGGGCATCGGCATGCAGCGCATGGCGCATCGTCTGGCTGTCGGTCGGAAACCGGCCGCGGTTGCCCCGGTCGAATGCGCTCGCAGCGTCGGGAGCGCGTAGAAATCACCTTGAATTGAAGCCGATGCCGGCGCCGATCGGCGCCGGCGCGGTTTTGTCTGACGGTTGCCCGGGCGGGCCGCCGTTATCGAGCCGGCGCGCGATTACGCCGGATCGTCCCGGATGGAAGATTCATCCGCTTTGCCGGCCCGGGTGCCGAACCGCGCGATGCGGCTTGCGCCACACCCGGCTGCCACCTTTCCTCGCGCCCACGCGCAGCCACCTGCGCCGTCGTTGCAACGCCGGCCGCATGCTGACTCCCATCACACCTGAATCGACGGCACGTCCTTCATGCAGCGCAGCGCGAACATCGAGCGGCTGTGACGGATGCTCGAAATCTTGTACAGCTTTTCGCGCAGGAAACGCTCGTAGCCGGCGGTGCCGTCCACCGCGACCTTGATCCAGTAGTCGTACTCGCCCGACACGAGATAGGCCTCGAGCACCTCGGGCAGTGCGGCGAGTTCCTCGCCGAAGCGCGCGAGCGCGTCGTCCTCGTGGCGATCGAGCGTGACTTCGAGGATCACGATGTCCGCATAACCCAGCTTCCGCTGATTGACGAGCGCGACGTAACCGTCGATGTAGCCGTCCACCTCGAGCTGCCGCGTGCGGTTCCAGCACGCGGTGGTCGACATGCCGATCTGTTCGGCCAGTTCGGCGTTCGACAGACGCGCATTTTTCTGCAGTGCGCCGAGGATCTTGCGGTCCTGACTGTCGAGCGTTTTCGGCGAGCGTTCACGTGTGGCCATGGCGGAAAGAATCTTCTTCTGAAAACCGGGATTCTATCTGAACGACATTCCGGATTTGTGTCGGTTTGTATGGAAAAGCGGAAGCCTTTTAATCCGGCCCCTTGATATATTTTTACCCATGCCTGCTGTCCGGCACGCTCCCCGCGACAACCCCTTCGCACCGGGACGCATGGCCGCAATCACGAGTTGCGGTGCCGGCCAGCAGGCATGCGATTCCCCGCCGCCCGCGCGCCTATCCGGCCGCGCGGCTTCGGCGCCCGTGTTCCTGTTCCTGCCCTACCCGTCATGTCGTTCAGGCTTTACCTCTCGTTTCTCGCTGCTTCCGCCGTTCTCGTCTACGCTCCCGGCCCCGTCAACCTCCTCACCATGAACCAGGCGCTACGCGCCGGCTGGCGCCGCGCGCTGCCGTGCGTCTGGGGCGGCACGCTCGCCGTGCTGCTGCAACTCGCGCTGACCGCGCTGTGCCTGAATTCGCTCGTGCATCTCGACGAACGTGCGCTGACCGTGCTGCGCTGGGCCGGCGCGGCCTACCTCGTCTGGCTCGGCTGCAAGCAGTGGCTCAGCCGTGCACCGGCCGGCGCGCCCGCGGCCTCGGCCGGGCCGGCAGCGGCGGAGACCGACTCCCACCGTGCGCTGTTCTGGCGCGGCCTGGCGACCTCGGGCCTCAATCCGAAGACGCTGCTGTTCTTCCCGTCGTTCTTCCCGCAGTTCATCAGCCCCAGCGCCGACTGGAGCCTGAACCAGCAGTACCTGCTGCTCGCGACGACGTTCGCGGTGCTGTTCGCGGGCGGCGTCGCGTCGATGGCGCTGTTCTCGCACCGGCTGAGCCGCGCGCTGCAACGGCCCGCGCGGATGCGCGCGATGAACCGCGTGACGGGCGGGCTGCTCGTCGGGATGGGTGCGATCATGGTCGGCTGGAACTGAACGGCCGGGCGGCGGGCTTCATCGCCGCCGCCGTCAAGGCGCCTCGAAAAAGCAGGCGATCGCCGAATGCTTTAGGGTAGCGGCTGTTCCGTTGGACATGCCCGGCCAGCCGGGCGACTGGATGAAGCTCCTCACACCCCGCCTGCGGCGCCTGTTCGCGCCGGTCGGCCTGCACTGGTATCTCGCTCTCCTCCTCGCGCTCGATGCGCTCATGGTGCTGCGCCCCGTCGTCGAGCATGCAAAGCTCGGCGTGCATCACGCATGGCTCGCCGATGCGCTGAACCTCATCGACAACGCCGGGCTCGTCGTGTTGCCGCAAGTGATCGTCGCGGCCGGCCTCGCGACGATGGCCATCGGCATCGTGCTGCGCGCCCGCGTCGCGTGGGTGCTGTCGATCCTGCTGCTGGTCGCGGCCGCCGCGATCAGCGTGCTCGGCGGCTATCGCAGCCACGCCGTGTTCGTCTATACGGCCGTGCTGGCCGTCGCGCTGCTGTACTACTGGCGGCACTTCGACCGCGCGAGCGTCGCCGCGAGCAGCCTGTTCGCGTTGCTGAGCATCGTGTCGCTGCTGATCTACGCGACCTTCGGCGTGCTGTATCTCGGCGACGAATTCACGCCGCCCGTCCACGATCTCGCCACGGCCGTCTATTTCTCGATCGTGTCGATGTCGACGGTGGGTTACGGCGACATCGTTCCGCACGCGCCGACCGCGCGCCTGTTCACCGCGTCGGTGATCGTGCTCGGCATCACGGTGTTCGCGACGTCGATCAGCGCGGTCGTCGGCCCCGTGATCGGCGGCAATCTGAAACGGATCGTCAAGGGAGGCATTTCGAACGTGATCCGCAAGCATCATTACCTGATCGTCGGCGCGACACCCGTCGCGCATGCGGTGCACGACGGGCTGCGCAAGCGCGGCTACGCAGTGACCGTCGTCGTGCCGGGCGGCGTCGAGCACAACTATCCGGCCACGACCGACCTGATCGTCGGCGATGCGACCGACCACGCGGTGCTGGAAAGCGCCGGCGCGGCGACCGCGCGCGCGGTGCTCGCGCTGCGCTCCGACGACGCCGAAAATGCCTTCATCATCCTCGCGATCCGCGAGATCGCGCCGTCGGTGCGCACGGTCGCGCTCGTGAACCACCAGCGCAACCTCGAACGGCTGCGCCTGCTGAAGCCCGACATGGTGTTCTCGCCGCAGCAGCTCGCGGGCGAACTGCTGGCCAGCACGCTCAACGACGAACCCGTCGACAAGTCGTTGATCTCGCACCTACTGTTCGGCACGGCCGACGCCGCTTGATGCCTGAACGCATGACCGTGTGACCCGGTGCCCCAGGTTGGCCGGCGCGTGCCCGGTACAATCGCGCGATGTCCGAATTGCTCACTTACGGCGGCCTGTTCGCCGTGTCGATGGTCGCCGCGACCCTGTTCCCGCTCCAGTCCGAAGCCGTGCTCGCCGGCCTGCTGATCGCCGGGCGCGAACCCGTGTGGGCGCTGGTGCTCGTCGCGAGCATCGGCAACGTGGCCGGCTCCGTGATCAACTGGGCGCTCGGGCGCGGCATCGAGCACTTCCGCGAGCGCCGCTGGTTTCCGGTCAAGCCCGCTGCGCTCGCGCGCGCCGAGCGCTGGTATGCACGCTACGGCCGCTGGTCCCTCCTGCTGAGCTGGGCGCCCGTGATCGGCGATCCGCTGACGATGATCGCCGGCGTGCTGCGCGAGCCGCTGCCGTCGTTTCTCGCGATCGTCACCGTCGCGAAGGTCGCGCGGTATCTCGTGATCGCGTGGCTCGTGACGCACTGACACCCTCATCTCGTCGCACACCCGCGCGACGGCCGCACCTGCCGGCGCCGCCATCGACGACGCTCCGCTAAAGATTTCGCCGAAGTTGCCGTATTAACCGGGCGACTAGCGGTGACGCGTGCGTTCCGCCTCCTCTCCCTCCCCACTCAGGATGTTGCATGAGATTGACCCAATTGGGCCGGGTGAGCGTCGGCGCGCGTCTTGCCGCGTTGGCGTGCGCGCTCGTCGCCCTGCTGTTTACCGTTTTCGCGTGGACGCTCGCTCATTTCGCCGGCCAGCAGCTCGCTGAAGAAGCACACATGCGGATCGTCGACAAGGAACAGTCGATCCGCGCGATGGTCGACCTGTTCGACAAGGCGCTGTCGGCCGAAGCCAACCGTTCGATGTCGCTGTTCGCGAGCTTCCTGCCGCCTGATTTCTCGCTCGACGCGGCACGCACCGTCGACATCGGCGGCGTCGCCGCGCCAACCCTCTACGCGGGCGGCCAGCCGCTCGACCTCGACTATTCGATTCCCGACCAGTTCCTGAAGAAAAGCGGCGCGATCGCAACGATCTTCGTGCGCAACGGCGACGATTTCGTGCGCATCACGACGTCGCTGAAGAAGCAGGACGGCTCGCGTGCAGTCGGCACCCAGCTCGACCGTGCCGGCCCCGCGTACGCACCGCTCGTCGCCGGACGCAGCTACACGGGCCTCGCGAAGCTGTTCGGCCGGCCGTACATCACGCAGTACAAGCCGGTGACCGATGCGACCGGCCGCGTGATCGGCGCGCTGTTCGTCGGCCTCGACATCGGCGCCGAACTCAAGCTCGTCGAAGACGGCATCCGGTCGCTGAAGATCGGCGACAACGGCTACTACTTCGTGCTCGATGCATCGCAGGGCCCGTCGCGCGGCACCTTCGTCGTGCATCCGGATGCCGACGGCAAGCCTGCCGACGACGCGCGGGCGCCGTACGCGCAGATGCTCGCGGCCGGCCAGGGGCGGCTCGCGTACACGTCGACCGACCCGGCCGCGCACGATGGCGGGCCGACCGCGAAATTCGTGTCGTTCACGACGATTCCGCAGTGGCAGTGGCTCGTCGGCGGCATCGCGCTCGACGACGAACTGCTCGCCACCATGCGCGCCACCCGCAACCGCTTCCTGATGATCGGCGCCGTGCTCGTCGCGGCGTTCGCGACGCTGTTCGACCTGGAAGCCGCCGACGGCCCGCCCGCGCTGGTCGCCGAATTCGACACGCCGCAGGGCGCGCGCACGCTGCACTGAACACCCTGCCGCCCGCCCTGAACGACACCAATACTGGCAACACGGAGACACCCCTCACATGAATTCGCGCGAAACCCGGGGCATGCTGCTCGGCCTCATCGGCGTGATGATCTTCAGCCTGACGCTGCCGATGACGCGTATCGTCGTCTCCGAACTCCATCCGCTGCTCAACGGGCTCGGCCGCGCGCTTGCCGCCGCGGTACCGGCCGGCCTGCTGCTGTGGTGGCGCCGCGAGCCGCTGCCGACTCGCGCACAACTGAAAAGCCTCGCGATCACGTCGCTCGGCGTGATCATCGCGTACCCGGTGTTCTCCGCGTGGGCGATGAAATCGGTCCCGGCGTCGCATGGCGCGGTGGTCAACGGCCTGCAGCCGCTGTTCGTCGCGCTGTACGCGGCATGGCTGTCGCACGAGCGGCCGTCGAAGGCGTTCTGGGCCAGCGCGGTGGCCGGCAGCGCGCTCGTGATCGCATTCGCGCTGCGCGACGGCGGCGGCACCGTGCAGGCCGGCGACGCACTGATGCTGGTCGCGGTCGGCATCGGCGCGCTCGGGTATGCGGAAGGCGCGCGCCTCGCGCGCCAGATCGGCGGCTGGCAGGTGATCTGCTGGGCGCTCGTCGTGTCCGCGCCGTTCCTCGTGCTGCCGGTCGGCTGGCTCGCGTGGATGCAGCATGCGGCGCATCCGGGCCCGCTCGCCCTGCGCACGTGGCTCGCATTCGGCTACGTGACCCTCTTTTCGCAATTCATCGGCTTTTTCGCCTGGTATGCGGGGCTCGCGATGGGCGGCATCGCGCGCGTCGGCCAGGTGCAATTGCTGCAGATTTTCTTCACGATCGCCTTTTCCGCGCTGCTGTTCGGCGAAACGGTCACGTCGTCGACGTGGCTGTTCGCGGCCGCGGTGATCGCGACCGTGATGCTCGGGCGCCGCTCGGCGGTCGCCACCGCCGCGCAACCGGCTCGCGCCGGCTGAACAGCTGCGCCATAATGGACGTTTTGCCTGATCGGTTTTGCCCACCCGGCCGCGAAGGCTCGATCGCGCTCGTGCCTGCCCACCCGGCAGCGTCGAAGCGATTTGCCCGAACGACCTTTCTTGACTGACCACGATATCCGAACGAGGAGACTATGAATCCGAGCGACCTGCATCCGCCGCACTGGCAGCTTTCCGAACGCGCACGCAAGCTGACGAGCTCTGCAATCCGCGAAATCCTGAAGGTCACGGAACGCCCCGAGGTCATCTCGTTCGCCGGCGGCCTGCCCGCCCCTGCCACGTTCCCGGCCGAGCGCATGCGCGCCGCCGCCGATCGCGTGCTGCGCGACGCGCCGGCCGCCGCGCTCCAGTACAGCGCGACCGAAGGCTACCTGCCGCTGCGCGAATGGATCGCCGAGCGCTACAGCGTGCGCGTGTCGCAGGTGCTGATCACGACCGGCTCGCAGCAGGCGCTCGACCTGCTCGGCAAGGCGCTCGTCGATCCGGGCAGCCCGATCCTCGTCGAAACCCCGACCTACCTCGGCGCGCTGCAGTCGTTCTCGCTGTACGAGCCGCGCTACGTGCAGGTGCCGACCGACGAGCAGGGCCTGCTGCCGGACGGCCTCACGCCCGAACTTACGCAAGGCGCGCGCCTGCTGTACGCGCAGCCGAACTTCCAGAACCCGACCGGCCGCCGCCTGCCCGTCGAGCGCCGCCGCGCGCTCGCCGCGTTTGCGCAGTCGAGCCCGTTCCCGGTGCTGGAAGACGATCCGTACGGCGCGCTGAACTACCGCGGCGAACCGCTGCCGACGATGCTGTCGATGGCGCCCGATCACATCGTGCACCTCGGCACGTTCTCGAAGGTGCTCGCACCGGGCCTGCGGATCGGCTACATCATTGCGCCCGAGGAGCTCCACTTCAAGCTCGTGCAGGCCAAGCAGGCCACCGACCTGCACACGCCGACGCTCACGCAGCGCATCGCGCACGAAGTGATCAAGGACGGCTTCCTCGACGAACACATCCCGACGATCCGCGAACTGTACAGCGCGCAGTGCGACGCGATGCTCGCCGCGCTCGAACGCCACATGCCGGAAGGCATCACGTGGAACCGCCCGGAAGGCGGGATGTTCATCTGGGTGAACCTGCCCGCGCAGATCGACAGCATGAAGCTGCTCGCCACGGCCGTCGACAACCACGTCGCTTTCGTGCCGGGCGCACCGTTCTTCGCGGACAACGCGCAGCAGAACACACTGCGCCTGTCGTTCGTGACGGTGCCGCCCGAGAAGATCGAGGAAGGCGTCGCGCGCCTCGGCAAGCTGCTGCGCGAGCGCCTCTGATCCCCTTTTTCCTGTCACGACTCTCTACGAGGAATCGAATACATGGCTAACGTCTACGACAAACTCAAGTCGCTCGGCATCGAGCTCCCGACCGCCGGCGCACCGGCCGCCGCCTACGTGATGAGCGCGCAAACCGGCAACACGGTCTTCCTGTCGGGCCACATCGCGAAGAAGGACGGCAAGGTCTGGGCCGGCAAGCTCGGCGCGGATCTGCAGACGGAAGACGGCAAGGCCGCCGCCCGCTCGATCGCGATCGACCTGCTCGCGACGCTGCACGCGCACACCGGCGACCTGAACAAGGTGACGCGCATCGTCAAGCTGATGAGCCTCGTCAACTCGACGCTCGACTTCACCGAACAGCACGTCGTGACGAACGGCGCGTCGGAACTGATCGCGGAAGTGTTCGGCGACGCAGGCAAGCACGCGCGCTCGGCATTCGGCGTGGCGCAGATCCCGCTCGGCGCGTGCGTCGAGATCGAGCTGATCGCCGAAGTGGCGTAACGGACGCACCGCGATGTCCGGTCCTCGGGTCCGCTTCAAGCAGGTCGACGTGTTCACGGCGGTGCCGTTCAAGGGCAACGCGCTCGCCGTGGTGTTCGACGCCGATTCGCTCGGCGACGACGACATGCTCGCGATCGCCCGCTGGACGAACCTGTCGGAAACGACGTTCGTCTGCACGCCGACCGATCCGGAAGCCGACTACCGCGTCCGGATCTTCACGACGGAGGGCGAACTGCCGTTCGCCGGCCACCCGACGCTGGGCACCGCGCATGCGTTCCTGGAAAGCGGCGCCCAGCCGCGCACGCCGGGCCGGCTGACCCAGCAGTGCGGGGTCGGCCGGGTCGCGCTGCGCGAGCAGGCCGACGGCTGGGCGTT
>NZ_JAAGPG010000374.1:0-8720 GCF_017104665.1 Burkholderia sp. Se-20378
GCTCGCGCCGGGTGAACGGCCGCTCGCGTCGCCGGCCGTACGCCAGCGCGCGTGGGACATGGGCGTCGAGCTGCGCTACGTGCGCGGCACCGGTGAAGCCGGGCGGATCCTGCATGCGGATCTCGATGCGTATGCGGGCGCCGGCATCGGTGCGGCGCGCGGATCGCAAGCGCGTGGCTACGCCGAACGCAACGACGAAACCGACGTACCGGTGATCGGCCTGCGGCGTGCGATCGCACGCAAGATGCAGGAAGCGAAGCGCCGCATTCCGCACTTCAGCTACGTCGAGGAGATCGACGTCACCGAGCTCGAATCGTTGCGGACGGAGCTGAATCGCCGCCACGGCGACACGCGCGGCAAGCTCACGCCGCTGCCGCTGCTGATCCGCGCGATGGTGATCGCGCTGCGCGATTTCCCGCAGATCAACGCGCGCTTCGACGATGAAGCGGGCGTCGTCACGCGCTACGGCGCGGTGCACATGGGGGTCGCGACGCAGACGGACGGCGGCCTCACGGTGCCCGTGCTGCGTCATGCCGAAGCGCGCGACGTGTGGTCGATTTCCGCCGAGATCGCACGGCTCGCCGACGCAGTGCGCGCGAACCGCGCGCAGCGCGACGAGCTGAGCGGCTCGACGATCACGATCTCGAGCCTCGGCGCGCTCGGCGGCATCGTGTCGACACCGGTCATCAATCATCCTGAAGTCGGCATCGTCGGCGTGAACCGCATCGTCGAGCGGCCGATGATCCGCGACGGCGCGGTCGTCGCACGCAAGATGATGAACCTGTCGTCGTCGTTCGACCATCGCGTCGTCGATGGCGCGGACGCGGCCGAATTCATCCAGGCCGTGCGCGCGGTGCTCGAGCGCCCGGCACTGCTGTTCGTGGAGTGAGCGCGATGAAGAATGAACACACCACGCTGCTCGTGATCGGCGGCGGTCCGGGCGGCTACGTCGCCGCGATTCGCGCCGGCCAGCTCGGCATTCCGACCGTGCTCGTCGAGCGCGACCGGCTCGGCGGCACGTGCCTGAACATCGGCTGCATTCCGTCGAAGGCGCTGATCCATGTGGCCGACGCCTTCGAGCAGGCCCGCGGCCACGCAGGCGAGGGCGCGCTCGGGATCCGCGTGCGCACGCCCGAGATCGACATCGGGAAAAGCGTCGCCTGGAAGGACGGCATCGTCGACCGGCTGACGCGCGGTGTCGGCGCGCTGCTCAAGAAGAACGGCGTGCGCGTGCTGCACGGCGATGCGCAGGTGGTCGACGGCAAGACCGTCGACGTCGTCGCCGGTGGCCACACGACGCGAATCAGCTGCGAGCACCTGTTGCTCGCGACCGGCTCCGAACCGGTCGCGCTGCCGTCGATGCCGTTCGGCGGGCATGTCGTGTCGTCCACCGAGGCGCTGTCGCCCGAGACGTTGCCGAAGCGGCTGGTCGTCGTCGGGGCCGGGTATATCGGGCTCGAACTCGGGATCGTCTATCGCAAGCTCGGCGTCGACGTCAGCGTCGTCGAAGCGACGGAGCGCGTGTTGCCGGCCTACGATGCCGAACTCGCGCGGCCGGTCGCCGATTCGCTCGCGCGGCTGGGCGTGCGGCTGTTGCTCGGCCACAAGGTGCTCGGGCTCGCGGAACACGGCGCGGTGCGCGTGCAGGCCGCCGACGGCGCGGAGCAGACGCTGCAGGCCGATCGCGTGCTGGTTGCGGTCGGCCGCCGGCCGCGGGTCGACGGCTTCGGGCTCGAGTCGCTGCCGCTCGACCGCAACGGTCGCGCGCTGTGGATCGACGACGAATGCCGGACCTCGATGCGCAACGTCTGGGCGATCGGCGACGTGGCCGGCGAGCCGATGCTCGCGCATCGTGCGATGGCGCAGGGCGAGATGGTGGCCGAGCTGATCGCCGGCAAGCGCCGCAAGTTCATGCCCGCGTCGATCCCGGCCGTGTGCTTCACCGATCCGGAGATCGTCACGGCCGGCTGGTCGCCGGACGACGCGCGTGCGGCCGATGTCGATTGCGTGAGCGCGTCGTTCCCGTTCGCGGCGAACGGGCGCGCGATGACGCTGCAGGCGACCGACGGCTTCGTGCGCGTCGTCGCGCGGCGCGACAACCACCTGATCGTCGGCTGGCAGGCGGTCGGGCGCGGCGTGTCGGAGCTGGCCGCGGCGTTCTCGCAGTCGCTGGAGATGGGCGCGCGGCTGGAGGACATCGGCGGCACGATCCATGCGCACCCGACGCTCGGCGAAGCACTGCAGGAAGCCGCGCTGCGCGCGCTCGGACATGCGTTGCACGTCTGACGCGTAGCACGCGCGGCACAGCGGGCCGCACCGATAGGCGATACGGATATCGGTGCGGCTCCGTGCATGTTCCGCCTGACGGGCGGCGGGAGATTCAGTTCTTTCCTTGACCTCGGTCGGCGCGACGCCGTCCGATGCATCTCCAGAAGTCGACACGCGCTACAGCCGTCGACCGACTTTCATCCGATGATTGGCGACGCCCGGCGTCGCGCAAGCCGGTCACGCCGATGCGGGGACGTTCGGCAATCGGATTGTTAGTGAATCGTGGATAGTTCATCTCTGCGGCACCCGTTTCTTCCATCGCGGCCGCTCGGCTACACTCGATCGACTTCCCTATCTGCATAGCCATCCGAAGTGTCATGTCGACGCCGATCGCCGCTTCCTGGTTGTCGGAGTGACGCAGTGCGTCGCGGCGTTCGGCTGAGCACTGCCGAAACCGCGTGAGCGCGCTGCCGGATCTGCCGCAGCCGGGCGTGCGCGCAGGGCGCACCGGAAAACGCAACGGAACCGTACCGCCGCTTTCTTCTTCCTTCAAAGCCATCGAGGATCTGCAACATGAAGACCGACACGCTTCATCATCCTGTCGTCCGGCGCGCGATCGATGCGTTGCAGCAAGGCGACGGCGCCGGCTGGGCCGCGCTGTTCGCACCGGGTGCGACGCTGTACGACGACGGCCAGCCACGCGACCTGCACGCGTTCAACCGGGACGCGATCGGGTCCGAGCGCTTCACGTCGATCGAGCGCGTCGAGAACGACGGCCTCGACGTCTACGGCCAGTTTCATTCGGACCGCTGGGGCACGTTTCGCACGTACTTCCGGTTTCACATCGACGGCGAAGGCCGGATTGCGCGACTCGACATCGGACAGGCGTGAGCCGTTCGCGTGACAGGAGAACATGATGCATACGCTCTGGACGATCGTCGCCGGTGTTCTGTTGCTGGCCGTGTTCGTGTTGTTCGGGCAGTTGTGGGGCGCCCAGGCGACCTCGCTCGCGTTCGCCGCGAAGGCGTTCGTGCCGGTCTGGCTCGGTCTGTCGCTGGTCAATCTGTGGATCGGCGTGCAGCGGGCCGGCTACGGCGTACGTGAAGAACTGCCGATCCTCGTGATCGTATTCGGCGTGCCGGCCGCGCTTGCCGTGGCTGCCGCGCTGCTGCTTCAGCGCGCCTGATCCGAAAGGCGACGACGCGCCGCGCACGATTGCGCGTCCGTCGTCGTCGACCTGTTTGTTTCCGCCCGTCACCGATCCATTTCCCATGAAGCGCGATACGCCTTTGCATGCTGCGCCGCCGGCCCGGGACGTCGTTGCGTTCTGGCGCGATGCGGGGCCTGCGCAATGGTTCGCGAAGCATCCCGATTTCGATCGCCGCTTTCGCGAGCGTTTTCTCGACACGCATCTGGCCGCTGCAAGGCGCGAGCTGGACGGCTGGCTGTCGACGCCATACGGAACGCTCGCGTTGCTGTTGCTCACCGACCAGTTTCCGCGCAATGCGTTTCGCGGCACCGCGCAGATGTACGCAACCGACGCGCTGGCGCGGCAGTTCGCGACGCATGCCTACGCGCACGGCCAGATGGCGCAGGTCGAGCGGCCGCTGCGCCTGTTTTTCTGCCTGCCGTTCGCGCATTCGGAAGACCTCGACGACCAGCGGATTTCGGTCGAACTGAATGGCAGGCTCGGCCAACCGTGGCTGTCGCACGCGAGGCGACATCGGGATATCGTCGCGCGCTTCGGCCGCTTTCCGCATCGCAACCCGCTGCTCGGCCGCGAGACGACGCGCGACGAGGCGCGCTTTCTCGCGGAAGGCGGGTTCGCCGGATGAGCACAGCGGTTTGCGCAACATGGCCGCCGCGGCGGCCATGCGTGTGTCAGCGCAGGAACTCGATGCCGAACGAGCCGGCCGTATCGACGATATGCCCCGCGTGCGGCGCCTCGAAATGACCGGGCAGCAGCAGCGCGCCGTGCTCGACGCAATGCGCGAGCAAGTCGAAGCGGCTCTTTGCGGCGAGCGGGCGGTCGTCGCAGACCTTGCTGCTCCATTGCCAGAACGGGATCTGGATCGGCGAGTGCAGCATGTCGCCGCTGAACACGCCGCGCGAGCCCTGCGACGTCAGCTCGATGCGCACGTGGCCGGGAGAATGGCCCGGTGCGTGGCGGATCAGGAATGTGTCGTCGAGCTCGTAGGTATCGTCGAACATCGTGGCCTGGCCGGCCTCGATCACGGGCAGCACGCTGTCGTTGTACATCGGGCTGAACCACGCGGGGCCGGCGGGGCCTTCGCCCCGGATCGCGCGGACCAGGTGATCGTGCTCGACCTGCGAGATCACGTAACGCGCGTTCGGAAAGGTCGGCACCCAGACGCCGTTGACGAGCTGCGTGTTCCAGCCGACGTGATCGGCGTGCAGGTGGCTGCACATCACGTAGTCGATTTCCTCGGGCTGGATGCCGAGCGCGCGCATCCGGTCGAGATAGCGCGTCGACAGCCGGTGCATTTCCGGCAGCCCGGGCCGCTCCTTGTGGTTGCCGATACAACTGTCGATCAACACCGTATGCCGGCCGGTGCGCACGATCCAGCTGTGCACGGGCATCGGGATGCGGCCGCTTTCGGGATCGTAGTGCGTCGGCGCGAGCCAGTGCTCGTGTTCCGCCACGCGCGCGCGGTCGAAGTCCGGCAGCCAGCTCTGCGCGGTTTCGCCGAGCAGCGTCGTGTCGTACAGCCGGATGATTTCGACGTTGCCGAGCGCGAGAGAGAAGGCATGCGGCTCGGCATTCGTGATGTGCGCATGGCAATGCGCATGCCCGCAGGAATGGGTCATCGGTGTCTCCTGAATGAGTTGGAATGAATCGAAGCGGGGCGTGGTGTGCTGCCCCGCGCACGACGGTCTACATCGGCGCCGTGGCGCGAACCTGCGCCTGCGGCACGGGCACGGCTTTCCCGGTCATGAAATCCGCCGCGCGTTCGGCCATCGTCATGATCAGCGCGTTGGTCGGCCCGCGGATGATGCGCGGGATCGCCGAGCCGTCGACCACCCGCAATCCGGCTACGCCGCGCACGCGCATCTGCGAATCGACCACGGCCGCCGGATCGTCGTCGCGACCCATGCGGCACGTGCCGACCGGGTGATGAAGGGTGATCGCGATGCGGCGAATGAACGCGTCGACGTCTGCGTCGCTCTGGACCTGCGGGCCCGGCGCGATCTCTGCGTCGATGAACGGGCGCAGTCCGGCCTGCGCGCCGATTTCCCGCATGCGCCGGAACATCTCGCGCGCTGCGATGCGATCGTGCTCGGTGGCGAGGAAGTTTTGTTCGATCCGTGCGTGTTGGGCCGGATCGGCCGACTTCAGCGACACGCGGCCGCGACTTTCGGGCGTGAGGAAAATGCCCTTGATCGCGAACGAATCGGCATACGCGTGCTTGAACGGCTCGAAGTACGGCGCGGCGTTCATCGCGCCGGCCGCGAGGATCAGCTGCACGTCCGGCAGCGGCAGATGAGGCTGGCTGCGGACCAGCCCGAGCGCGGCGGCGGGGATCGCGCTCGAGAAGCCGTTGCCGCCCACAAGCGTGCGCGCGACGTCGAACGCGATGCGGTCGGCGCGCATCATCCGGTGCAGCGGCCCCGGTTCCTTGCGCCTCCAGCGCAGGTCGAACACGATGTGGTCATGCAGGTTGGCGCCCACGCCGGGCAATTCGACTTTCGACGTGATGCCGTGCGTGCGCAGGCTGTCGGCCGCACCGATGCCGGAGAGCATCAGCAGTTGCGGCGAATTGATCACGCCGCCGCAGAGGATGACTTCGCGGCGTGCATCGGCGCGGTAGTCGGACTCGCCACGGCGATACTCGATCGCGATGGCGCGCGGCGCGCCCCTGTCGGTATCGAGCACGATCCGTTTCGCGAGGGCCCCGGTCACCAGCGTGACGTTGCCGCGCGCGAGCGCCGGGCGCAGATAGGCGACCGCGGCGCTGCAGCGCAGGCCGTTGCGGATCGTGGCCTGCATCGGCCCGAAGCCTTCGACGGACACGCCGTTGTAGTCGTCGTTTTCCGGATAGCCGCAGGCGCGCGTCGCGTCGAGGAAGCCGCCGACCAACGGGTCGCGATAGTCGAGCCTGATCACGGTCAGCGGGCCGCGACCGCCGCGCAACGCCGATTCGCCGCGCTCCCACGATTCGGAGCGCTTGAAGTACGGCAGCACCGCATCGTAGGACCAGTCGGTCAGGCCGAATTCGTCGACCCAGCCTTCGTAGTCTTCGCGTGCGCCGCGTGCGTAGGCCATGCCGTTGATCGACGACGAGCCGCCCACCACCTTGCCGCGCGCGCACTCGATCCGGCGTCCGTCCATGCCGGCTTCCGGCTCGGTGAAATAGCCCCAGTCGAACAGCCGGTTCTTCAGAATCTGGCCCCACGTCAGCGGCACCTTGATGTACGGCGAGCGATCCTGCTCGCCGGCCTCGATCACGAGGATGCGGAGGTTCGGATCCTCGCCGAGCCGGTAGGCGAGTGCGCAACCGGCCGAGCCGGCGCCGACGATCACGTAGTCGTACGTATCGGTTTTCATTGCCGCACCTCGCGGTGCCGGGCAGCAGGGCAGGCCGGCGCGACCCGCGAACGCGGGGCGCGGCGACCTGCCGGAACAGACGTCGAACGAACCATGATGTCTCCAGGTGGGCCTGAACGCAGGCCTCTCGGTTGTGGGTTCATTCGATTGTGCGTAACCTGAAACATATCTTCCAATACGTATTACGGTGCCATCCGATACCCGGATGGCTATGGGCGAGGGGACTGTGCGCGGATTCGATTCGTATCTCACTTTTCAGAAGCTCGAGGTGTTCTGCACGGTGGTCGAGCTCGGCAGCGTCACGCGCGCGGCCGACCGCCTGTGCATCGCGCAGCCGGTCGTGACCGCGCACGTGCGCAGCATGGAGAAGCGGCTCGGCTACGCGCTCGTGAAGCGCGCCGGCCGCAACATCGCACTCACGGAAGCCGGCGAGCGCATCTATCGCTGGGCGACCGAGGTGATCACGCGCACTCGCGAGGTCGAGCGCGAACTCGCCGGTCTCGAGCAGGGCGAAATGGGCACCGCGGTGGTGGCGACGTCGATGTCGATCGGCTCGTACGCGTTGCCGCCGCTGTTCGCCGAGTTCCACCGGCGGCAGCCCGACGGGCTCGTGACCGTGCAGATCCTGACACCGCAGGCGGCCGTCGATGCGACCCGTGTCGGCGGCTGCGATTTCGCGGTCATCCTGATCGCGGCCAATCAGGATCTCGAAGGGTTGGCGACCATTCCCGTGTGGGAGGACGAACTGCTGCTCGTGTGCGGCGCGTCGAGCCCGTGGGCCGCGCAGCCGGCCGGCGATCTCGACCTGCGCCGCGTGCCGTTCGTGAGCACGCCGCGCAACCAGCCGCGCCGCGAGCTCGAAGAGGCGCTGCTGCGCGAGCGCGGCCTCGAACAGCGCAAGGTCGTGATGGAACTCGGGCATCCGGAAGCGATGAAACACGTGGTGCGCGAGAACCTCGGCGTGAGCTTCATGTTCGCGTCGGCGGTGCGCGCGGAGGTCGAGCGGCGCGAGCTGGTCGTGCTCGATCGCCCCGATCTGTCGATGAAGGTGCCGATCTATCTCGTGCATCGCGACGACAAGCGCTTTTCGGCGTTCCAGGCCGAGCTCGTGCAATTCATCGTCGATTCCGCGTCGCCCGGCGCGGCGGCGGGCATCCCGAATTCATAGTTGATGGACTATCTGTTTGGCGATCAATAGCTAATAGACCTATGGTCGGCCCGGTTCTAAGCTGGCCGGGTGCTTGACGGTCCGCATCGAGACGCGATGCGGGCGTGCGCACTGCCAGTCAACCCGAAACAGGCCGACCCATGTGTACTCTTCATCTTCAGTCCGGCGGCGCCGCCGCGTATGCGGACGATGCCGGGCGTCCCGCCGATGCGCCGGACCCCGCGCTCGTCGAGGATCTCGTCTGCGCGAACCGCATCCTGTTCGACCAGGGCATCGTCGATGCCTTCGGCCATGCCAGCGTTCGTCACGACAAGGATCCGCAACGCTTCCTGCTGGCGCGCAACATGGCGCCGGGTACCGTCGGCATCGACGACATCGTCGAATTCACGCTGGACGGCGTGCCGGTCAATGCCGGCGGGCGCGCCGTCTATCTGGAGCGCTTCATCCACGGCGAGATCTACAAGGCGCGTCCGGACGTGCACGCGATCGTGCACAGCCATTCGCCGACCGTGCTGCCGTTCAGCGTGACGAAACGCACGCCGTTGCGGCCGGTGTGCCACATGAGCGGATTTCTCGGCGCGGGTACGCCCGTGTTCGAGATTCGCGATACCGCCGGCGACGCGACCGACCTGCTGGTGCGTGACAACGCGCTCGGCGCGGCGCTGGCGCAGCGGCTCGGCAGTGCGGCGTTCGTGCTGATGCGCGGCCACGGTTCGA
>NZ_JAAGPG010000375.1:0-8515 GCF_017104665.1 Burkholderia sp. Se-20378
TCGCGCGGGCGCCAGCCCGAAACCCTCGAGATCGACCACGCGCCGCACACGCTCCGGCCGCGCGCCGGCATACAGGCACACGACGTTCGCGCCCATGCTGTGCCCGACCAGATTGACTTCGCCGGTCGGCGCATAGTGGTCGACGAGCGCATCGAGGTCGCTCAGGTACTCGTGGAACCAGTAGTGGCCGCCGCCCTGCCGTGCGACCGGCCAGTCGGACAACCCGAAACCGCGCGCATCGGGCGCGATCACCTGCCAGTCGCCCGCGAGCGCATCGACGACGAACTGGAACGACGCCGCGACATCCATCCAGCCGTGCAGCATGAACAACGTCGGCGCGTCGGGCCGGCCCCAGCGCCGGACATGCAGCTGGACGCCGCGCACCGTGACGAAATCGGAAACAGAACTCGAGGCACTCATTGCAACCGCCAAAAAAAGAATGGTCGTTCGATTATAGCGGCGACGCCCTCTTTCCGGCGGCCGGCAATCGAGGCGCCGCTCTAGCATCGCCCGCACGCAACGGGCCATGGGGGAGCGCCATGCGCCGGGCAGCCGGGCAGCCGTGACGGCTGGCGGCGGTCGAAACGCGGCCGAACGCGAGCCGGCTAGCGTGGCGCGTTGCCGTCCGCCGCGTCCTGCGCGGCCAGTTCGTCGAGTTCGGCCTGCTCGAATCCGGCATCGCGGCGTGCGTCGAAATTGAACGGGCCACGCAGCCGTGGCGCATGGTATTGCTCGGCGAGGTGCCGGTAGGTCGGCACGGGATCGCGGCCGGCTTCGTCGCACAAATGCCGGAACCAGCGGTTGCCGATCGCGACATGGCCGATTTCATCGCGCAGGATCACGTCGAGAATCGCGGCCGACGCATCGTCGCCCGCCTGTACAAGTCGCGCGCGGATCGGCGGCGATGCGTCGAGCCCACGGGCCTCAAGCGTGCGCGGCACGAGCGCCATACGCGCCAGCACATCGCCCTTGGTCCGCTCGCACATATCCCACAGACCGTTGTGCGCGGGAAAATCGCCGTACGCATGCCCGAATGCCGCCAGGCGGTCGGACAGGAGCGTGAAGTGATAGGCCTCCTCGGCCGCGACCTTCAGCCAGTCCGCGTAGAACGGGCCCGGCAGGCCCGTGAAGCGCCAGATCGCGTCGAGCGCAAGGTTGATCGCATTGAACTCGATATGGGCAAGCGCGTGCAGCAGCACGGCGCGCCCTGCGGGCGAACGCATGCTGCGCCGCTCGAGCTGGCGCGGCTCGACGAGCGGCGGGCGCGCCGGGCGCCCAGGCAAATCGTCCGGCTCGGGCAATTCGAGCGACGGGGCGATCGCCGCCTGCCCGGCCAGCAGCGCATCGTAGAGCGCGCGCACCTGGGCGGCCTTGGCCGCGGGTTCCGCGTCACGCAGCGCGGCAAGCGCGGCGCGGCGCACGCAGGCAGGCGCATTGCCGAAAGAAGAAGACTCCATGCTCATAAACGGGGACACCCTGCGTGCGCATCGCGGGAGCGCACGCACGCGACGGTTTACAATAGGCGATTGTTCCGCGGCGCATGCGAACGCGCCGGGCAAACCAGACGCGCCATTCTACCGGCGCCCTTCATCGAAGAGACAAGGAGACTCCGTGACGATCTACAAGCTGGGCGATACGGCCCCGACGATCCACGAAAGCGTATTCGTCGCCGATACGGCGGCCATCATCGGCAAGGTCGTGCTCGAGGAGAACGCGAGCGTCTGGTTCGGCGCGACGATTCGCGGCGACAACGAGACGATCACCGTCGGTGCGGGCAGCAACGTCCAGGAAGGCGCGGTCCTGCATACGGACCCGGGCTTTCCGCTGACGATTGCCGAAAACGTGACGATCGGGCACCAGGCCATGCTGCACGGCTGCACGATCGGCGAAGGTTCGCTGGTCGGTATCCAGGCGGTGGTCTTGAATGGAGCGGTCATCGGCCGCAACTGTCTGGTTGGTGCCGGCGCGGTCGTGACGGAAGGCAAGACGTTCCCGGACAACTCGCTGATTCTCGGCGCACCGGCGAAAGTCGTGCGCGAGCTGTCGGCGGAAGACATTGCGCGGCTGCGCACGAACGCGAAGACGTACGTCGAGCGGCGTGCGCATTTCAAGGAGCAACTCGTGCGGATCGGGTGATTCGCACGGATTTCAAGGAAGAAGAGTGAGCGACCAGTTACAGAAATTCATGTTCAATGCGGCGCCCGTGCGCGGCGAGATCGTTTCGCTGCGCAATACGTGGCAGGAAGTGCTCTCCCGCCGCGATTACCCTGCCCCCGTGCGCACGGTGCTCGGCGAGATGATGGCCGCGTGCGCGCTGCTGTCCGCGAACCTGAAATTCAACGGCACCCTGATCATGCAGATCTTCGGCGACGGGCCGGTCCAGATGCTGGTCGTCCAGTGCGGTTCGGATCTGTCGATGCGGGCCACCGCGAAGTTCGCCGGCGATGCCGCCCAGACGATCGGCGACGACACGAGCTTCGCGTCGCTCGTCAACGCGAGCGGCCACGGCCGCTGCGTGATCACGCTCGACCCGGCCGACAAGCTGCCGGGCCAGCAGCCGTACCAGGGCATCGTGCCGCTGAACGGCGTCGACGGCCCGCACGAATCCGTCTCGCAGGTGCTCGAGCATTACATGCATCACTCGGAGCAGCTCGACACGCGGCTGTGGCTCGCGGCCGATCGCGACCGCGCGGTCGGCATGCTGCTGCAGAAGCTGCCGGGCGACGGCGGCATCGTGCCGCGTAACGCCGAAACCGATATCGACACGTGGGAGCGCGTCTGCACGCTCGGCGGAACGCTGTCCGCGAAGGAACTGCTCGAAGTCGAACCGGAAGTCGTGTTCCGCCGACTGTTCTGGCAAGAAAACGTGCAGCACTTCGAGCCGGCCGGCACGCGCTTCCAGTGCTCGTGCTCACGCGAGAAGGTCGGTGCGATGCTGCGCATGCTCGGCCGCGAAGAAGTCGACAGCGTGATCGTCGAGCGCGGCCACGTCGAGATCCACTGCGAGTTCTGCAATCAGCGCTATGAATTCGATCCGGTCGACGTCGCGCAGCTGTTCGCGGCCCCCGGCGTCGAGACGGGCATCGCGCCCGCGACCGAGCAGCGTCACTGAGCGGTGGCCCGATGCCCGCCATCCGGGCACGGGCGCATAATGACGCACGAGCGTCGCACGCACGGCTCCAGCGCCGAAGTCACGCACTGCACTTCGGCGCAAGCCGCTTCCCGTCGTCGGCGCGCTGCAGGAGAAACACATGAATCGCCCGCTTCATCGACCATTCCGCACCATCGTCCTGACGAGCGTTGCCGCCGGCACGCTCGCGCTTGCCGGCTGCGCGATGCCGCCGCCGACTGCCACGATCCTGAGCCGCCTGCCCGAACCCGGTGCATCGGGCGGCCAGCCGCCCGCGCTGTCGAGCGCCGAACGCAAGCGCTATGACGAGATCGACCAGCAGGTGCTGCGCGAACAGAACAGCGCGATGGCAGCCGAGGCCGCCGCGCGCGCGTGGGCCTATTACTCGCCGCCGCCGGTGACGGTCTACGGCGGGTATTACGGCGGATGGGGCAATCGCTGGGGCTCGGGCATCAGCTACGGCTACCCGGGATGGTGGTGGTGAGCGTGCATCGCTCGGCTGATTGACTACTGGCAGGAAATAAAAAAGCGCGGCATTTCCCGCGCTTTTTCAATGGATTCGAGCCATCGTGCTCAGTGATGCGCGGCCTTGCCCTTGTCGCCGCCATGATGCCGCGACGGTCTCGCGATCGACTGCGGATTCGGCACGACACGCACCGGTGCCGCCGAGACGGCGCCGCGTGTCGACGTATTCGACGGCGTGTTGTTCAGCGGTGCAGCAGGCGCATTCGGCGACACGAACTGCACGAATACTTCGCCGTCCTTCACCATGCCCATCTCGTAGCGCGCGCGCTCTTCGATGGCCGCGGTGCCGCTCTGCAGATCCTGCACTTCGCCCGCGGTGCGCTCGTTGCGCAGCTTCTCGTCCGCGTTCTTCTGGAGCTGGTCGTCGAGCTGCTGACGCAATTCATGCACCCGCAGCCAGCCGCCGTGTCCCCACCATAGGGGGTACTGAATGAGCGCCAGCAAGGCAATCAGGACGACAGTGACAAGCCGCATGTAAGAACCGCAGATATAAGAAGCGCCGCTCCGCGCACATGCACAGAGCGGCGTCGATATGACGAACCCGATAGTAGCGCGTTAGCGCAGGTTATAGAAAGCCGATTTACCCGGGTAGCTTGCGATGTCACCGAGATCTTCCTCGATGCGCAGCAGCTGGTTGTACTTCGAGATACGGTCGCTGCGCGACAGCGAACCCGTCTTGATCTGACCGGCGTTCAGGCCGACTGCGATGTCCGCGATCGTCGAATCTTCCGTTTCACCCGAGCGGTGCGAGATCACGGCCGTGTAGCCTGCGCGCTTCGCCATTTCGATTGCCGCGAACGTTTCGGTCAGCGTACCGATCTGGTTGATCTTGATGAGGATCGAGTTCGCGATGCCCTTCTCGATGCCTTCCTTCAGGATGCGCGTGTTCGTGACGAACAGATCGTCGCCGACCAGCTGCACCTTCTTGCCGAGACGATCGGTCAACAGCTTCCAGCCTTCCCAGTCGCTTTCGTGCATGCCGTCCTCGATCGACACGATCGGGAACTTGTCGGCGAGCGTCGCGAGGTAGTCGGTGAATTCGGCCGACGACAGTTGCAGGCCTTCGCCCGCGAGCTGGTACTTGCCGTCGTGGTAGAACTCGGATGCCGCGCAGTCGAGCGCGAGCAGCACGTCTTCACCCGCACGGTAGCCAGCCTTCTCGATCGCCTGCAGGATCGTCGACAGGCACTCGTCGTTGCTGCCGAAGTTCGGCGCGAAGCCGCCTTCGTCGCCGACTGCCGTGCTCATGCCGCGGTCGCTCAGGATCTTCTTCAGTGCATGGAACACTTCCGCGCCGCAACGCAGGGCTTCACGGAACGTCGGCTGGCTCACCGGGACGATCATGAATTCCTGGATGTCGAGGCTGTTGTTCGCGTGCGCACCGCCGTTGACGATGTTCATCATCGGCACCGGCAGTTGCATTGCGCCCGAACCGCCGAAATAGCGGTACAGCGGCAGGCCTGCCTCTTCGGCGGCTGCCTTCGCGACGGCCATCGACACGGCCAGCATCGCGTTCGCGCCGAGGCGCGACTTGTTGTCGGTGCCGTCCAGCTCGAGCAGCGTCTTGTCGAGGAACGCCTGTTCCGACGCGTCGAGGCCCATGATGGCTTCGGAGATTTCGGTGTTGATATGCTCGACTGCCTTCAGCACGCCCTTGCCGTTGTAGCGGCCGGCTTCGCCGTCACGCAGTTCGATCGCTTCACGCGAGCCGGTGGACGCGCCCGACGGCACCGCCGCGCGGCCCATCGTGCCCGATTCGAGCAGCACGTCGCATTCGACGGTGGGGTTGCCGCGCGAATCCAGAATCTCGCGGCCGATGATATCTACGATTGCACTCATGGGTTTCCTCTGAGAATGACGATGGATTCTTCAAACTGCAACGGCGCACGCGCCTGAACCGCTTTCGCTACTGACGCGCGAAGCCGTCGCAAGGTTCATTCGATCTTTAATTGAAATCGTTTTCCAGGAACGGATTGCGCTTCACCGCCTGGTCGAGCGTGACGAGGGTCTCCAGCAGCGCACCCATCCGGTTCAGCGGCACCGCGTTCGGGCCATCCGACTTTGCTTCGGCCGGATTCGGGTGCGTTTCCATGAAGAGGCCCGCGACGCCCGTCGCGACCGCCGCACGCGCGAGCACCGGCACGAATTCGCGCTGGCCGCCCGAGCTCGTGCCCTGCCCGCCCGGCAGCTGCACCGAGTGGGTCGCGTCGAACACGACCGGGGCGCTCGTCTCGCGCATGATCGCGAGCGAACGCATGTCCGACACGAGATTGTTGTAGCCGAACGAGACACCGCGCTCGCACGCCATGAAACGGTCTTCCGACAGCCCCGCTTCACGGGCCGCTTCGCGCGCCTTGTCGATCACGTTCTTCATGTCGTGCGGCGCGAGGAACTGGCCCTTCTTGATGTTGACGGGCTTGCCCGAGCGCGCGCACGCATGGATGAAATCGGTCTGGCGGCACAGGAACGCCGGCGTCTGCAGCACGTCGACGACCGACGCGACCTGCTCGATCTCTTCGATCGAATGCACGTCGGTCAGCACCGGCAGGCCGAGCTGACGCTTCACCTCGGACAGGATCCGCAGGCCCTCGTCCATTCCGAGGCCACGAAACGACTTGCCCGAGCTGCGGTTCGCCTTGTCGTAGGACGACTTGTAGATGAACGGAACGTTCAGCTTCGCGCAGATCTCCTTCAGGCGGCCCGCCGTGTCGATCGTCATTTGCTCCGATTCGACGACGCAGGTACCCGCGATCAGGAAGAAAGGCTTGTCGAGACCGACCTCGAAATCGCACAGCTTCATGCTTACACTCCGCGCGCTTGCTTGTTGGCAAGCGCAGCTTCGACGAACGACTTGAAGAGGGGATGACCGTCACGCGGCGTGGACGTGAATTCCGGGTGGAACTGAACGCCGACGAACCACGGGTGCATCGAACGCGGCAGTTCCATCATTTCCGGCAGATCCTCGCTCGGGGTACGGGCGCTGATGATAAGGCCGCCGGCTTCGAGCTGGGGCACGAAGCGGTTATTGACTTCATAACGGTGGCGATGGCGCTCGTTCACGTCCTTGCCATAGATTTCTTCCGCCATCGTGCCCGGCTTGATCGGGCAGCGCTGCGAACCCAGGCGCATCGTGCCGCCGAGATCGGATTCCTCGGTGCGCGTCTCGACCTTGCCGTCGCGGTCGTACCACTCGGTGATCAGCGCGACCACGCGTTCCGGCGTGTCCGGCTCGAATTCCGTGCTGTTCGCCTGCTTCAGGCCGACGACGTCGCGCGCGAACTCGATCACCGCGAGCTGCATGCCGAGGCAGATGCCGAGATACGGCACCTTGGCTTCACGCGCATAGCGGATCGCCGCGATCTTGCCTTCCGTGCCGCGACGGCCGAAACCACCCGGCACCAGCACGGCGTCGAGGTGCTTCAGGCTGTCGACACCGTTCGTCTCGATCTCTTCCGAGTCGATGTATTCGATGTTGACCTTGGTCGACGTGTGCAGCGATGCGTGGCGCAGCGCTTCGATCAGCGACTTGTACGACTCGGTCAGGTCGACATACTTGCCGACCATGCCGATCGTCACTTCGTGCTTCGGGTTCTCGAGCTTCTCGACGAGCGCCGACCACATGGTCAGATCAGCGTCCTTCGGCGACAGCTTCAGTTCCTCGCAGATGATGCGGTCGAGGCCCTGGTCGTGCAGCATCTGCGGAATCTTGTAGATGCTGTCGGCGTCCCACACCGAGATCACGGCGTCTTCCGGCACGTTCGAGAACATCGAGATCTTCTTCGACTCGTCGTCCGGAATGCGGCGGTCCGCACGGCACAGCAGCACGTGCGGCAGGATGCCGATCTCGCGCAGCTTCTGCACGCTGTGCTGGGTCGGCTTCGTCTTCAGCTCGCCGGCCGTCGCGACGTACGGCACCAGCGTCAGGTGCACGAAGCACGCGCTGTTGCGGCCGAGGCGCAGGCTCATCTGGCGCGCGGCTTCCAGGAACGGCAGCGATTCGATGTCGCCGACCGTGCCGCCGATCTCGACGATCGCGACATCCGGCTCACCGCAGGTGGCCGACGCGGCACCGCGCTCGATGAATGCCTGGATTTCGTTCGTGATGTGCGGAATGACCTGCACGGTCTTGCCGAGATAGTCGCCGCGGCGTTCCTTGCGGATCACCGATTCGTAGATCTGGCCGGTCGTGAAGTTGTTGGCCTTGCGCATCTTCGTGCTGATGAAGCGCTCGTAGTGGCCGAGGTCGAGGTCCGTCTCCGCTCCATCTTCCGTCACGAACACTTCGCCGTGCTGGAACGGGCTCATCGTGCCGGGGTCGACGTTGATGTAGGGATCGAGTTTGAGGAGGGTGACTTTCAGACCGCGCGATTCGAGGATCGCGGCGAGGGAAGCGGCGGCAATACCCTTGCCAAGGGAAGAAACTACGCCGCCGGTGACGAAAACATATTTGGTCATCGCTGGATGCTCGCGGGAAAAACGGATTATACCGTAAAGCCCGCCCTTCTCTCAGCAATTGACTCGATGATCGCGCCCTTTCGCGCCGACCCGCACCAGCCGTGCGTGCCCGGGCGAAACCGCCCGCCGGCCGGTGCAACCGTGCGCGCCGGAGGCATGCCCCCGGCCGCCAAACCGTGCGTCAGGCGCGCTTCGCGAGCGGGGTGACGCCCTGCGACACATCGCCCTCCACCGCCTTCAGTGAATTCAGCATTCGCTGCAACGCGCGGGCGGTTTCGAGCGGCCGCTCCATCGGGAACAGGTGGCTGCCTTCCAGCCATTCGACCCGGCCGCGCGCTGCGCGACGCGTCGCATCGAGCCCGACCTGGCGCACCTCGCGCGAACGCGTGCCGGCGAGAAAGCCGA
>NZ_JAAGPG010000376.1:0-233 GCF_017104665.1 Burkholderia sp. Se-20378
GTGGAGTTGGGAGGAGTGAGAGGGGTAGTGGGTGGGAGGCGAGGTGAGGTGTAAGGGCGGCAGGGTGGTGTCAGTGCATGGCTGTAGAGGGGGTGTGATTGGTGTCAGTGGTGTAGGTGATTAGATTGGGGGGGTGAGTACGGTGTAGTAGGTGGGGGTGTAGGAGGTTTGGTGTGGTGGTGGGGGGTGGGGGGGGGGGGGGGGGGGGGGGGGTTTTTTGTTTTTTTTTTTTT
>NZ_JAAGPG010000377.1:0-8335 GCF_017104665.1 Burkholderia sp. Se-20378
TGACGCCCCGCATGCGGAATTCCAGATTCCGGGCAACGGGCCCGCATGCGGCACAACCTGTGCCGCATGCCGCCCGAACCCGCCTTCGGCAGCGCCGACCGGCCTGCCCTGCCCGCCTGGCCCCAACGCCTGCGCGAACAGGCGACGGGCCGCCGCGCATCAGCGTGCGCGCGGATACGAACCGAGTATCTTCAGGAACGCGGCCTTCTGGCCGAGTTCCGCGAGCGCGGCTGCAACCGACGCATCGTCCCGATGCCCTTCGATGTCAATGTAGAAGTAGTACTCCCACGTGCCGACGCGCGCCGGGCGCGACTCGAAGCGCGTCATCGACACGCCGTGCCGCGCAAGCGGCTCGAGCAGCTTGAACACGGCGCCCGGCTCGTTCTTCACCGATACGATCAACGACGTCTGGTCGTGACCGCTTTGCCCCGCCGGCTGCTTGCCGATGATCACGAAGCGCGTGCGGTTGTGCGGATCGTCCTGGATCAGCGAGAACGCGATCTGCAAGCCGTAGTGTGCGGCCGCGCGGTCGCCCGCGATCGCCGCGACGGTCGGATCGGCCGCCGCGAGACGCGCGGCCTCCGCGTTGCTCGCCACCGCCTGCCGCTCGAGCTGCGGCGCATTCGCCGCGAGCCACTGCTGGCATTGCGCAAGCGCCTGCGCGTGCGCGCAGACGCGCTTCACGCCGTCGAGCGTGCCGCTCTGCGTCAGCAGGTTGTGATGGATCGGCAGCGCGAGCTCGCCACTGATCAGCAGTTGCGTCTGCAGCAGCAGATCGAGCGTGCGCGACACGGCGCCTTCGGTCGAATTCTCGACCGGCGCGATGCCGAACGCGGATGCGCCGGCCTCGACCGAGCGGAACACCTCGTCGATCGACGGGCACGGCAGCCCTTCGATCGACTGGCCGAAATACTCGAGCATCGCCTGCTCGCTGTACGTGCCGACCGGCCCGAGGAACGCAACGTGGATCGTCTGCTCGAGCGCGCGGCTCGCGGCCATGATCTCGCGCCAGATGGCGCTGATGTGCTCGCTCGCGAGCGGCCCCGCGCTCATGTCCTGGAGCCGGGCGATCACCTGCAGCTCGCGCTCCGGCCGGAACACCGGCGCATTGAAATGCTTCTTGACCTCGCCCACCTCCAGCGCCACCGCGGCGCGCTGGTTCAGGAGCGCGATCAGCTGCGCGTCGATCGCATCGATGCGATCACGCAGCGGTTTCAGGCGGGAATTCAGTTCGTCGTCCATGCGTTTTGCCGTGCTGTTTGAACAGCGCCGCCGTCAGGCGCCGCGCTGCTCGAAGTCCTTCATGTACTCGACGAGCGCTTTCACGCCCTCGAGCGGCACCGCGTTGTAGATCGACGCCCGCATGCCGCCGACGGACTTGTGGCCCTTCAGCTGCAGCAGCCCGCGCGCCTTTGCGCCGGCAAGGAAGTCTTCATTGCGCGTTTCGTCGGCCAGGAAAAACGGCACGTTCATCCGCGAACGTGCTGCCGGCTCGACCTTGTTCAGATAGAAACTGCTCGCATCGATCGTGTCGTAGAGCAGCTTCGCTTTTTCGGTATTGCGGGCCTCGATCGCTTCGAGGCCACCCTGCCGCTTCAGCCACTGGAACACCAGGCCCGCGATGTAGATCGCGTAGGTGGGCGGCGTGTTGTACAGCGAGTTGTTCGCGGCGATGGTCTTCCATTCGAACGCGGACGGGCAGATCGACAGCGCACGGTCGAGCAGATCCTCGCGCACGATCACGAGCGTCACGCCGGCCATCCCGATGTTCTTCTGCGCGCCGCCGAACAGCACGCCGTACTTCGCGACGTCCATCGGACGCGACAGGATGTGCGACGAAACATCCGCGACCAGCGGCACGTCGCCGAGATCGGGAATCTCGAACGTCTCGACACCGTCGATCGTCTCGTTGGTGCACAGATGCACGTAGGCCGGATCGTCCGACAGCTGCCATTCGGCGCGCAGGGGCGCACGCGTGAAGCCGTCTTCCGTCTTGCCGGTCGCGGCGAGATGCGGCGTGCCGTATTTCTTCGCTTCGCTGAACGACTTCTGCGACCACGAGCCCGTGACGACGAAGTCGGCCGTCTTGCGCGCCCCGAGCAGGTTCATCGGCACGATCGCGTTTTCCGCGATACCGCCGCCCTGCAGGAACAGGATCCGGTGGCTGGCCGGCACGCCGAGCAGGTCGCGCAAGTCGGTCAGCGCGGCCTCGTGGATCGACATGAATTCCTTGCCGCGATGGCTCATCTCCATCACGCTCATGCCGCTGCCGTGCCAGTCGAGCATTTCGTCGGCAGCCTGCCGCAGCACTTCCTCGGGCATCGCCGCAGGGCCGGCGGAGAAATTAAAGACGCGCATCGTGAAAACCTCGGAGGGACGCGACCGGCTCACCGCCGGCAGAACGCGCCAGAAAAGAAATGGCCGCTTGCGCTCACGCGCAAACGGCCATTATCGCACTGTCGTCAGGCTCCCGCCAAACCCGGCCGAACGGCCGGGGGCGTGCCCGGACGGCTTTACTTGCCCGGCTTGACTGCTGCGACTTCCTTGTCAGCCTGCGTGCGCGTTGCCTGGATAGCTTGCGGCATGTACTTCTGCATCAGGCCGTTGACCACGTCGCGACCGACCTGATCCTGAACCTGGATGAACTTGCGGCCCGTCGGGCTCTTGTAGAACGTCGTCAGATCCTTGATCTCCGACGTGCTGTAGTACTTCGCGTAGGCGTCGTACTGAGCCGACATCGCGTCGTTCTGGAACTGTTGCGTACCGAACACCTTGCCAGCGCCGTCAACCAGCTTCGGCACCGCGTTCTTCTGCAGCGCCGGAACGGCAGCCTGCTTCTGCTTGTCGTTCAGCGTCTTGTTTTCCGACAGCGCGTCCGACAGGATCGCCGGAACGAGTTGCTTGGCCTGCATTTCGGCGCTGTTGCCGATTGCCGACACGAGCTTCGGCGCGTCGATCGCGTCGAGCAGATCCTTGATCGCTGCCTTCTTGTCGGCGTCGATCGGCGCAGCTGCCGCCGGAGCTGCCGGTGCGGAATTCGACAGCGCTTGCGCCATCGCGAACGTCGGCACCAGTGCAGCCAGCAGAACCAGTTGCTTGAATTGCTTTTGCATCATCACTCCCTTTTGGAAATATGAATGGTTGCTCGCCGGCCGCGGCGCTTCGCGCCTGCGGCGGCTAGAGTCTCATCCGTTCTTCAGGCTTCGCCGTCCGACGCCTCGTCGGCCTCGCCGTCACCCTCCTCGGCCTCCGCGATCTGCTGCAGGCCAGAGAGCTTGGTACCCTCATCGAGACTGATGAGTGTAACACCTTGCGTGGCGCGCCCCATCTCGCGAATCTCCGACACACGGGTGCGAATCAACACACCGGCCGTCGTGATCAGCATGATCTGATCTTCGGCATCGACGAGCGTCGCAGCCACGACCTTGCCGTTGCGCTCGGACGTCTGGATCGCGATCATACCCTTCGTGCCACGGCCGTGACGCGTGTACTCGGTGATCGGCGTGCGCTTGCCGTAACCGTTCTCGGTCGCGGTGAGCACCGTCTGCTCTTCGCTGCCGGCAACCAGCAGCGCGATGACCTGCTGCCCGTCCTCGAGCTGCATGCCGCGCACGCCGCGCGCCTCGCGACCCATCGGACGCACGTCGTTCTCGTCGAAGCGCACGGCCTTGCCGGAGTCCGAGAACAGCATCACGTCGTGCGCGCCGTCGGTGATCGACGCGCCGATCAGGTAGTCGCCTTCGTCGAGGCCGACCGCGATGATGCCCTTCTTCATCGGACGGCTGAATGCCTCGAGCGGCGTCTTCTTCACGGTGCCGAGCGACGTCGCCATGAAGATGAACTTGTCGGCCGAGAATTCCTTGACCGGCAGCACGACGTTGATCTTCTCGCCTTCCTGCAGCGGGAACATGTTGACGATCGGGCGGCCGCGCGAGTTGCGCGAGCCCTGCGGCACTTCATAGACCTTGACCCAGTACACGCGGCCGCGGTTCGAGAAGCACAGGATGTAGTCGTGCGTGTTCGCGATGAACAGCGTCTCGATCCAGTCGTCTTCCTTCATCTGCGTCGCCTGCTTGCCGCGACCGCCGCGCTTCTGCGCACGGTATTCGGACAGCGGCTGCGACTTCACGTAGCCCGCATGCGACATCGTGACGACCATGTCCTGCGGCGTGATCAGATCTTCGGTGTTCAGCTCGGTCGCGTTCAGCTCGATCTTCGAGCGGCGCGCGTCGCCGAACTCGGCCTTCACCGAGGTCAGCTCCTCGCCGATCATCGTCGTGATCCGCTCGGGGCGCGCGAGGATGTCCAGCAGGTCGGCGATTTGCGCCATCACTTCGCGGTACTCGCCGATGATCTTGTCCTGCTCGAGGCCGGTCAGGCGCTGCAGACGCATCTGCAGGATTTCCTGGGCCTGCGTGTCGGACAGGCGGTACAGCCCGTCGTTCTGCATGCCGAACGCCGGGTTCAGGCCTTCCGGACGATACGCGGAACGGCCGCCCGCCGATGCGTTCTCGGCCTCGGCACGCGTCAGCATCTCGCGCACGAGCGACGAATCCCACGGCTTCGCCATCAACTCCGCCTTCGCGATCGGCGGCGTCGGCGCGGCCTTGATGATCGCGATGAACTCGTCGATGTTCGCGAGCGCGACCGCGAGACCTTCGAGCACGTGGCCGCGTTCACGGGCCTTGCGCAGTTCGTAGATCGTGCGGCGCGTCAGCACTTCGCGTCGATGCGACAGGAAGCACTGCAGGATTTCCTTCAGGTTCAGCAGCTTCGGCTGGCCGTCGACGAGCGCGACCATGTTCATGCCGAACGTATCCTGGAGCTGCGTCGCCTTGTACAGGTTGTTCAGCACCACTTCCGGCACTTCGCCGCGCTTGAGCTCGATCACGACACGCATGCCGCTCTTGTCGGACTCGTCGCGGATGTCGGAGATGCCTTCGAGCTTCTTCTCGTTGACGAGCTCGGCGATCCGCTCGAGCAGCGAACGCTTGTTCACCTGGTACGGCAGCTCATCGACGATGATCGCCATCCGCTGGCCGCGGTCGATCTCCTCGAAGTGCGTGGCTGCGCGCATCACGACGCGGCCGCGCCCGGTGCGATAGCCGTCGCGCACGCCAGCGACGCCGTAGATGATGCCGGCCGTCGGGAAATCCGGCGCCGGGATGATCTCGATCAGCTCGTCGATCGTCGCTTCCGGGTTGCCCAGCAGGTGCTGGCACGCGTCGACGACTTCATTCAGGTTGTGCGGCGGGATGTTGGTCGCCATGCCGACCGCAATACCCGACGAGCCGTTGATCAGCAGGTTCGGGATGCGTGACGGCAGGACCGACGGCTGCATTTCGTTGCCGTCGTAGTTCGGCTCGAAATCGACCGTTTCCTTGTCGATGTCGGCGAGCAACTCGTGACCGATCTTCGCCATGCGAATTTCGGTGTAACGCATCGCCGCGGCATTGTCGCCGTCGATCGAGCCGAAGTTGCCTTGCCCGTCGATCAGCATGTAGCGCAGCGAGAAGTCCTGCGCCATCCGCACGATCGTGTCGTAGACCGCGGTATCGCCGTGAGGGTGGTACTTACCGATCACGTCACCGACGATACGCGCCGACTTCTTGTACGCGCGGTTCCAGTCGTTGTTCAGTTCGTGCATCGCGAACAACACGCGCCGGTGCACGGGCTTCAGGCCATCGCGGACATCCGGGAGGGCACGTCCGACGATCACGCTCATCGCGTAATCGAGATACGAACGGCGCATTTCCTCCTCTAGGGAGGTGGGCAGGGTCTCTTTGGCGAATTGATCCATGTATCCGTATCGTTTCGGAGCGAAGACGGCGAACGCCTTTCGCGTGGGCGCTGCATGCGCAACGCAACGCGAGATTCTAACATGCGCCCATCAGCCGCCAATTCGCCTCCCCCTCTATATATAAATAGCCAAAATCGCAGCGGCAGTGAATCGGCCGGAATTGCACACCGCAATTGCACCCGCCTCGGCTTCACGGACGATTGCAACACCGCCTGTTTCTCGCGCACGAGTAAACAACTGCATTCACCGGCGCAATTTCGCCGCCACACTCTTGACAATCTCTGAAAGTTACGGCAGGTCAGTGTTGCGCATGCACCACAAAGTTGAAGCGATCTTGGGGTGGGGAGGATTTTTTTTCGTAGGAAGGGAACGATATGGCAAAATGCCAACGCACTGAAAGTTAGACGCTGCTCGAAGTCTACACAGAGGCGGCGCCGCGTTTTTTGTGCCGCACCAATGTTATACTTCGAGCAATGTATGACTTGTCACCGTCAACAGGCTCGCAGTAAACCTGCGGTAATCTCAATTTCGAGAGGAGAAATATGAATAAACTTTCAAAGCTCGCGTTCATTGCAGCTACCGCAGTTATGGCTGCATCCGCTTCGGCACAGTCGGTGCCGGCGTCGCGTCAAGCCGTCAATGACAACTGGGTGAACGGCACGGGCGAATGGGTGTGGATGAACGGCACGAACGAGCTCTGCTGGCGCGATGCGTTCTGGACGCCGGCCACCGCCAACGCAAAGTGCGATGGCGCACTGGTCGCCCAGGCACCGCAGCCGCCGGTCGCTCCGGTCGCTCCGGCAATCACGAGCCAGAAGATCACGTATCAAGCTGACGCACTGTTCGACTTCGACAAGGCAACGCTCAAGCCGCTGGGCAAGCAAAAGCTGGACGAACTGGCTTCGAAGATCGAAGGCATGAACACGGAAGTGGTCGTCGCAACGGGCTACACGGACCGCATCGGTTCGGACAAGTACAACGACCGTCTGTCGCTGCGCCGTGCGCAAGCCGTGAAGTCGTACCTGGTCAGCAAGGGTGTGCCGGCCAACAAGATCTACACGGAAGGCAAGGGCAAGCGCAACCCGGTTACGACTGGCTGCAACCAGAAGAACCGCAAGCAACTCATCGCCTGCCTCGCACCGGATCGCCGCGTGGAAGTCGAAGTGGTTGGTACGCAGCAAGTGCAGAAGACGACCGTTCCGGCAAACTAAGCCGCGGTTTTCGACTGCTTCAAAGCCCCGCTCCGGCGGGGCTTTTTCTTTGACGCCCGTCCAGGCGCTCGCCACTTCGCCGCTCGTCCGCTTCTTATATACTCGGGGCTGACGAACCGCAGCACCGCCCTCCTCCCGTAGCCCGCTTGCCGACATGACCAACGCCGATCCGCACGAACTCCAGAAATTCAGCGACCTCGCCCATCGGTGGTGGGATCCGAATGCCGAATTCAAGCCGCTGCACGACCTGAACCCGGTCCGGCTCGGCTGGATCGATGCGCATGCGCACCTCGCCGGCAAGCGCGCACTCGACATCGGCTGCGGCGGCGGCATCCTGTCCGAATCGATGGCCGGACTCGGCGCGCAGGTGAAAGGCATCGACCTGTCGACCGAAGCACTTGGCGTCGCCGATCTGCACAGCCTCGAGAGCGGCATCACGGTCGACTACGAGGCCATCGCCGCCGAAGCGATCGCCGCGCGCGAGCCGGGTACCTACGATGTCGTCACGTGCATGGAGATGCTCGAGCACGTGCCGTCGCCCGGCGATGTCGTCGCCGCGTGCGCGACGCTCGTGAAGCCGGGTGGCTGGGTGTTCTTCTCGACGCTGAACCGCAACCTGAAGGCCTACCTGTTCGCCGTGATCGGCGCGGAGTACATCGCGCAAATGCTGCCGAAGGGCACGCACGACTACGCGCGCTTCATCCGCCCATCGGAACTGGCCGGCTTCGTGCGGGCAACGGATCTGCACATCGTGGAGATCAAGGGCATCACGTATCACCCGATCGGCAAGCGCTTCGCGCTGTCGAACGACACCGACATCAACTACCTCGTCGCGTGCCGCCGCGGCGCGTGACCATCCAACCGGCATGACGACTCCCCTCTCGACCGCGCGGGCTGCACTCGACGAACCGCGCCTGCTGCACTGCGATGCCGTGCTGTTCGACCTGGACGGCACGCTCGCCGACACGGCCCCCGATCTCGCGGCCGCAGTCAACAAGATGCAACGCGTGCGCGCCCTGCCCGAAACGCCGCTCGACGTGCTGCGGCCGCTGGCCTCGGCCGGCGCGCGCGGCCTGCTCGGCGGTGCGTTCGGCATCGACCCGCAGACGCCCGGCTATGAAGCAATGCGCGACGAATTCCTCGCCAACTACGCGACGGATCTGTGCGTGCATACGACGCTGTTCCCCGGCATCGGCGACGTGCTCGACGAACTCGATGCGCGCGGCGTGCGCTGGGGCATCGTCACGAACAAGGCAATGCGGCTCACGGCGCCGCTCGTCGACCTGCTCGGCCTCGCGCCGCGCGCCGCCTGCGTCGTCGGGGG
>NZ_JAAGPG010000378.1:0-8333 GCF_017104665.1 Burkholderia sp. Se-20378
TTGCATCGTCTCGATATGGCGCCATGCCGCATCGTGCGCCGGATCCTCGGCACGCCAGCGCGCGAGCGCGGCGTCGAACGCTGCATCGGTGCGGCCAGCCTGCCGGTCGACCCACCATTCCACCGCACGCCGCGCCACCTCCGGCGGCACCGCCGGCGCTCCCGGGGCAGCCATCGGTCAGGCCGCCATCGCGAAGAAGCACTGCGTGCCGGCCTTCACGAGATAGCGCTTCACCGTCGCCAGCGACACGCCGAGTTCGCGCGCGATCTCGGCCTGCGTGAGCCCGTCGAGCTGCGCGAGCAGGAACGCGCGCTTCGCCGCGAGCGGCAGGCCGTCGAGCAACCGGTCGATTTCGAGCAGCGTCTCGAGCACGACGGCCCGCTCCTCCGGCGACGGCGCGTACGCTTCAGGGCGCTGCGCGAGCACGTCGAGATACGCGCGTTCGATCTGCTCGCGCCGCCAGTGGTTGCTCAGCACGCGCTGCGCGACCGTCGTCAGGAACGCGCGCGGCTCGTCGGCGACGATCGGCTCGTCGCGCGCGAGCAGGCGCATGAACGTGTCGTGCGCGAGATCGGCCGCGCGGTGCGCGCAACCGAGCTTCCGGCTCAACCAGCCGCGCAGCCACGCATGGTGGCCGGTGTAGAGGGCGTCGATTTCTCGATGGAGAGACAGCTTGTCAGCAGACATGGCCGGGTTCCGGGGTGCGCAGACGTCAACGATTTTGTAAATGAGAATGATTATTATATACAAAACCGGAGCGACGGCCGGCGTTCCGGTGCGCGGTGGCCGCTGCCGCGCTCCGGCTGGGGCGCACCGATGACGGTCACGCGCTGGCGCGGCACAAGTGCGGCGTTCCGCGCACGCCGCGACAACGGGACAGGAATGGATGACCCGGCCGCGACGACACCGCCAGGCACGCGCCGCCCGCCGCTAACACATTCATTACACCCCGGCCAAATCGATTCATTAAATAGTTATTTGACGGATCGATAACAATATCCCGACCGCCTTCATTCTTCCCCGAATTGCCCGAAATTATCGCGAGATATGCAAGCCGCAATGGCCAAATCTCGAAATGACAATCAATTGATACGTAATTTTCAACAATTCAAATCCCCCGATCGCGGAAATAGGAGGACATCCCTGTCTGCGTCAGGCCACAAAAGAGAATTTCATTTTTGTCGTTTTAATCGGCCTCGGTAGTCTCCTGCCATTCCGGATCACGAACACAAGCCAATGCGCAAGGAGATGACATGAAACGCACGACCCTCTCTCTGATTTCCATCGCTTCATTCGCGGCGATACCCGTCGCGCATGCGCAGTCGAGCGTCACGCTGTATGGCGTGATCGACACGTCGATCACCTACGTGAACCATGCGCAGGGCAAGGACAACGCGTGGATGCTCGGCAACAGCAGCGCGGGCAACCTGGCCGGCAGCCGCTGGGGCGTGAAAGGCACCGAGGATCTCGGCGGCGGGCTGAAGGCGCTGTTCCAGCTCGAGAACGGCTTCGACCCGAGCAACGGCCGGATGGGCCAGGGCGGCCGCATGTTCGGCCGGCAGGCGTTCGTCGGCCTGACCAGCGAACGCTACGGCACGCTCACGTTCGGCCGCCAGTACGATCCGCTCATCGATCTCGTGCAGGGCATCACCGCCGACAACTATCTCGGCAGCGTGTTCGCGACGGCGGGCGACGTCGACAACTACGACAACAGCTTCCGCGTCGACAACGCGGTGAAGTACACGTCGGCTGTCTATTCGGGCCTGCAGTTCTCGGCGATGTACTCGTTCGGCGGCATCGCCGGCAGCACCGGCGCCGCGAATTCGTATTCGGCTGCCGTGTCGTACAACAACGGGCCGTTCAGCGTCGCGGGCGGCTACTTCCACACGACCAACAGCCCCGCGTCGAACACCCAGCGCAGCGGCTGGACCAGTTCGTCGGACGGCACGTTCGACGGCCCGGTCAACAGCGGCTATGCGAGCGCGCATTCGATCGGCATCGCGCGCATCGCGGGCCAGTACGTCGCCGGCCCGTTCACGTTCGGCCTCGGCTACAGCAACGCACAGTACCGCCGCGATGGAAGCTCGGTGTTCGGCTCGAACGAGCACTACAACACGGGGCAAGGCTTCGTGAACTACCAGGCAACCAATGCGCTGCTGGTCGGCGTCGGCTACAGCTATACGCGCTCGGGCGGCGACACGTCGGCCACCTATCACCAGGTATCGGCCGGCGCGGACTACAACCTGTCGAAGCGCACCGACGTCTACCTGACCGCCGCGTACCAGCACGCAAGCGGCCAGACCGGCGACGGCAAGGGCGGCTCGATGGCCGCGCAGGCGTCGATCGGTTCGTACGGCTATGCGGGCACGAGCTCGCAGACGATGGTCAACCTCGGCCTGCGCCACCGCTTCTGATGCAAAACGGCCGGCTGCGCGACACGCGGCCGGTCGAATCCGCATTCAGCGGTACGGCGGCTTCGGCCGCCGTTGTTTTTGAATCGCCTTTCCGTCGCCCTTTTCAACCCGGATATCGATTGCCGCGCGATTTCCATCCGGTTTGATTCAGCACCGATTTTCCCCGAGCAAATGACGCGACGCGTCAGTATTCCGGCGGCTCCACTGCCCCGGCATTCGCACGAAAATCCGGCCATTTTTACCGATAATGCTTCGCAGCCCCTCGTGATCGGACGCGATAAAAACGCGCGGCGAACGCATGGGCAAATGCAAAGGAAAGTTTGACGCGAGCCATTTGGCTGCTCGCTATGGCACACTTCGCGTCTGCGTAATTTCCTTGCACCGGGCGGCCGGATTCCGCCCCATCCTGCCATGCCGCGTCAGACAACCCGTTCGATCAGCCGAGCAACGCTGAAAATCGCCGCGACGATTGCAATGTCGTGCGCGCTGCACGGTGTTGCGCGGGCCGATTGCCTCGACGACGCGGCCGCGTTCCAGCACGTGAGCGTCAGCCTGATGCGCGGCATCGCGCAGGTCGAGTCGGGCATGAATCCGAGCGCCGTCAACACCAATACGAACGGCACGGTCGACATCGGCCTGATGCAGATCAACAGCACCTGGCTGCCGACGCTCGCGCGCGAAGGCATCACGCGGGAGAGCCTGTTCGATGCGTGCACGAACGCGTATGTCGGCGCGTGGATCCTGTCGCAGAACATTCGCCAGCTCGGCGCCAACTGGAACGCGATCGGCGCGTACAACTCCGCCTCGCCCGACAAGCGCCTCGCGTATGCGCGCAAGGTCTATGATGCAATCCGGACCATGCCGGATTCGCCGGATACTCCCATGCCTATCCTTCCACCGTCCTTTACGCCGCCGCAACAGGCGCAGGCGTACAACCCGTTCGCGAGCCTGAGCGTGTCCGCCCCGCAGCAGGTCACGCGTCCGCGCACGATTTCGTCGGCCCCGCCGCCGCCGCCGCCGCAGGGCGGCCCCGCCGGCCCGGCCGGCACCTACAACTTCGGATGGACGGTCACGGGTGCGGACCAGGCGAAGCCGACCCAGGTCTTCGACGATGGTGCGCGGATCTACGTGCAGTTCAGCGACATGAAGCACCTGCCGGCGATCTTCACCGAGACGTCGTCCGGGCGCGTGCTGATGTCGTGGGAGCTGCAGTTTCCGTATGCCGTCCTGACCCGTCCCGCGCAAACGTTAATCTTCCAGCTCGGGCCGTTCGAGGCGCGCGCGCAGCGTAGCGCGGGCAATGGCGCCGGCATGACGGCGCAGAGTGGGACGGGGGGCACGGCGACGGCTGCAGCTGCGGCGGCGGGATCGAAAAAGTCGGCGAATACGGCGGCGAATGCGGCAGCCAGTCCGGCCGCAACGGCATCAAAACGCACGGCGTCGGCCGATGCGCTGTGGTACGTGAATACGCCTTCGACGTCGGGAACCACGGCGGCCTCGCCCTCGACCGCGAACATTCCGGCCACGATGCCGACCGCCATCACGTCGAACACGCCGCCGCCCGCGCCGGCTCAAGTGCCGGCTGCAGCCGCTCAGCCTTCGCGCGCCAGCGCGGATGCGCTGTGGTACATCTCGAAGTAGCACACCGTCGATCGCACGCGACGCGCGGCGATCATCGCTCCACGGTCGGCGGCAGCTCGGGCGCGTTCATGTCGTCCACCCATTGCAGGTCGGCCGTACCGTTCTTCCTGAAATACACGCGCAGATAGCGCGACGTCGACGATTCCGGTTGTGGAATCGTCACGTCGATCGTCTTGTGTTCCGCCGCGACGCCACGCTCGATCTCGTCCAGCGGTTGCGCGAACACCCACGCCAGTTTCACCGCTTGCCCCGGCGTCACCTTGCAGCCGCAGGCAAACCCGCCGCCACCGCCGAAGGCCTCGCCTGCTTCACGCGCGGACGGATTGCCGAAGCATCCCGACCTGTGTGCGTTGTCGAGCCAGAACTCATGAAGCTTGCGGGTGTACTCGTTATAGCCGGTGACGCATACGGTGCGAGACGCCGGCGATGCTGCGTCGTCATGTCCTCCGCATCCGGCCAGCATGCCGAGCGCGCCCAGCGCCGCCAGTGTCAGCGCGCGAACCCCTGCCCCGGACTGCTTCGGCCGCTTCGCAAACATGGCACTGCGGGGCACTGCAAGCATGCCGGCAACATTCATTCGCGTACCCGCAGGCACGCCGCCACCGGCCCAACCCCTCACCCGCGCCGCACCCAGATCACCTTGCCGTCGCGAATGCCGAGATTGCGGCGCTCCTGCCGGTAATCCATCGTGCCCGGCAATGACTTGCCGTCGCGCTCGAGCACGCGCCACAGGCAGCCGTCCAGTTGCGCCGCCGCATCGGCCTCGGCCTTGCCGACCAGCGCATCGTCCGGCCCCGCGTCTGCCTTGCAGGCCTGCGACGTGCGTGGCGGCTCGCCATTCATCACCATGCCGCCGGCGGTCGCATTCCTCGTTTTCATGTCCGTGCATCCCGCGAACGTTGCGCCCGCAACCAGCGCCATCATCATCGCGATCGTCTTCTTCATCGGATTCTCCCTGTTGCGCCCGGCGGAACCTGTGCGGCGTTCCCGGCCGACCGGGCGTTGCATGCATGTTCGGTCCGCGCGCCCGGGACACGCCGATGCTGCACGCCCCAAGCCGCGGGTTCGGCCTGCCGCCGAAGCCGCCTGCATGTTACCGCACGCTGCGCGGCGTGACGGCACGAGCATGCCGGCTGCGCCGCACGATGCGTGCCGCGACGATCCGCTCAGAACTTGTAGGTCGCGCCCGCAATGGCGTAGTAGTTGCTGCGCGACTGGACGATCGGGCTGTCGCCGTAGCGGCCGAGCAGCCGCGTCACGCCGCCGGTCGCGAGCACCGACCAGTGCTGCGACAGCGTCCAGTTCCACGCGACCGCCATCGACGCGCTGTCGATCCCGCCGCTCGTCGAATACGGCCGGAACCGGCTCGTCATCGACTGCGCATCCGTCACGCCGTAGAACGTCTGCGTATAGCGCCCCGAGCCCGCATGCACGGTGCCCGTCACGATGATCTCGTGCTGCGCGGTCTTGAACACCGGCACCGCGAGATCCATGTGCCCCGACACGCCGTGCGACGTGTGCGTCACGGGTGTGTCGATCGTGACACTCAGTTCCGCCGCGTTGAACAGCGTCACGCCCGCGCGCACGCCGACCAGCACCGAGCCCGGAATCCGGCCCATGCCCTTCAGGTAGTCGGAGCCCGGCAAGTCGAGGCGGTTCTCGTCGGCTCGACCGGCGTCGTAGCTCACGGCCGCCGACACGAACGCGCCGTGCGGCAGGTCCAGCCGGTAGCCGGCGCCCTGGGTGCTGTCGATGAAGAAGCCATTGCCGAACTTCGCGGAAAACCCCGGCGCAACGACGCCGCGAGACTGGTTGCTGCCCGGGTAGCGCGGCGCGATACCGCCACCCAGCGACAGCGAATACTGGTTTTCCGCGTGGGCGGCGGCGGCAAGGGTCAGGCCGGCGAGCGGCATGCAATAGCGGTAGCGGCGGAGTATTGGGCGCACAATATTGAGATAGGAGTGACGGAGCCCGCAGTCTAGGTGCCGCCCCGCGCCGAGACTGTCCTGAATATTCGGAAAATCTGTGCTCAATTGTGTTCGATTGTTCGAGATTGTCGCCCCGCTCCCCCGGCCTTCGGTACGCCGGATAGAATTCGCGTGCCGCGCCGCGCACCGGCTTGCCGGAGCGTGAGTTGGCGCGTGCGCCCCGAGGAGACCATGAACGAAGATCCACTCAAATACCGTGTACTGCTGATCGAGGACGACGACCGCCTGGCGCAACTCGTCCGCGAGTACCTCGACGGCTATGAATTCGCGGTGACGGTCGTGCGACGCGGCGACCTCGCCGTCGCGGCGGTGCGCGAGCACCAGCCGGCCCTCGTGATACTCGACCTGATGCTGCCGAACCTCGACGGCATGGAAGTCTGCCGGCGCATCCGCGCGTTCACCAACGTGCCCGTGCTGATCCTGACCGCGCGCCTGGACGTCTACGACCAGATCGCGGGCCTCGAGACGGGCGCCGACGACTACGTGACGAAGCCGATCGAGCCGCGCGTGCTGGTCGCCCGCGCCCGCGCGCTGCTGCGCCGTGCGCAGCCGGCCGTCGCGGAAGCACCCGTGGCCGCGCCCGAAGCGCTCGTGTTCGGCGAACTGGCGATCTCGCCGCCGAACCGCACCGTCACGTGGCGCGGCGAGCCGGTCGACCTGAAGACCGCCGAATTCAACCTGCTGCTGATCCTTGCGCGCGCGGCCGGCACCGTGCTGAGCCGCGACGACATCCTGAAGCAGTTGCGCGGGATCGAATTCGACGGACTCGACCGCTCGGTCGATTCCGGCATCTCGAAGCTGCGCCGCCGCTTCGAGGATGCGTCGTCGGAGCCGCACAAGATCAAGACGATCTGGGGCCGCGGCTACCTGTTCAGCCCTTCTGCGTGGGACGAATAAATGCTCCGCCCGTTGATTCGGCTGTACCTCGTCGTCATCCTGTTCGTCGCCGCGTCGATCCTGTTCATCCAGCTGTCGTTCGACCGGATCTTCTACGATCGCAGCGCGCAGGCGCAGCGCGACTCGTTGACGACTTATGCGTTCGTGCTCAACGACTACCTCGAACGCCATCCGGGCGCACAGCGTGAGCTTGCGCTGCGCGAGCTCGCGAAACACGGCAACGAAGGGTTCGGCTTCCTGTCGATGACCGCCGCCCGTGCGCAATTGAGCGGCGCGCCGCTGCGCGATCTCGATGCCGGCCGGATTGCGATCAGCTATAACGGCAAGGATTACTACATGCCGCTCGCGGATGGGTCGGTCCTGCATGCGCGGCCGATCGAAGCGTCCGATCTCGACATCCGCATCTATGCGTACCTGCTGCTCGCGCTCGGCACGCTGTTCGCGGTAGTGCTGTGGATTCACTATCACTGGCGCGACCTGCGCAAGCTGCAGGACGCCGCACGCGCATTCGGCGCCGGCACGCTGTCGACGCGCGTGAAGCTGTCCGGCAAGTCGAACATCTATGAACTGTCGCAACAGTTCAACGACATGGCCGAGCGTATCGAGGCATCGATCAAGCAGCAGCGCGAAATGATGCACGGCATCTCGCACGAACTGAAGACGCCGCTCGCGCGGCTCGAATTCGGGCTCGCGCTGCTCGCGGAGCCTGACGAAACGGGACGGATGCGCGAACGCCGCGACGCGCTGCGGCGCGACGTGCGCGAACTCGACGAGCTCGTGACCGAGCTGCTGACGATCGGCCGGCTCGAACAGGGCGCGAGCCAGCTTGCGCCGATGGAAGTCGACGTCGATGCACTGATCGACAGCGTCGCCGGCAATGTCGCGAACGACATCGCCGATCGCGGCATCACGCTCGATGTGTCGACGCTCGGCGCACCCACCGGCCACGTGTGCGACCCGAAGCTGGTCGCCCGCGCCTTGCTGAACCTGATCCGCAACGGCGCGCGCTATGCGTCGCGCACGGTGCTGCTCGTGGCCGAGCGTGACGCGTCCGGCGCGCTCGTGCTGAGCGTCGACGACGATGGCCCCGGCATTCCGGCCGCCGAACGCGCCCGCGTGTTCGAACCGTTCCAGCGGCTCGACTCCAGCCGCGACCGGCAGACCGGCGGCTTCGGGCTCGGGCTCGCGATCGTGCGGCGTGTCGCACAGGTGCATGGCGGCGAAGTGCGGCTCGAGGATTCGCCGCTCGGCGGCGCACGCTTCGTGATCACGCTGCCCGCGCTGACGCTGCCGGACAATCTGTTCGACTTGCCGGATACCGTCATGCATGCCGACGCGTTCGACGGCAGCACCGGCACGGTGATCCCGCGGCCATGACGCGCGCGGCAGGAGG
>NZ_JAAGPG010000379.1:0-8226 GCF_017104665.1 Burkholderia sp. Se-20378
GCGCGGCCGGCGCCGACGTGATCGCGCAGCGCTGCGACGTACGCGTCGAGGCGGAGGTGGCCGCGCTGGTGCACGCGGCGGCCGAGCGTTTCGGCCGGCTCGACGTCGGCATCAACAACGCGGGCATCGCACCGCCGATGAAGGCGCTGATCGACACCGACGAAGCCGATCTCGACCTGAGCTTCGCGGTGAACGCGAAGGGCGTGTTCTTCGGGATGAAGCACCAGATTCGCCAGATGCTCGCGCAGCGCGAAGGCGTGATCCTGAACGTCGCGTCGATGGCCGGGCTCGGCGGCGCGCCGAAGCTGGCGGCCTACGCGGCGTCGAAGCATGCGGTGGTCGGGCTCACGAAGACGGCGGCCATCGAATACGCGCGCCACGGCATTCGCGTGAATGCGGTGTGCCCGTTCTACAGCACGACGCCGATGGTCACCGACAGCGATATCGGCGACCGCCAGGACTTTCTCGCGCAGGGCTCGCCGATGAAGCGGCTCGGCCGGCCCGAGGAAATCGTCGCGACGATGCTGACGCTGTGCGCGAAGGAAAACACTTATCTGACCGGGCAGGCCGTCGCCGTCGACGGCGGTGTCTCGGCCTTCTGACGGAACCGAACGAACGGAATCGAGGAGTCGATCATGGATTTTGGCTACACCCCGAAAGTGGAAGAACTGCGCAGCCGCGTGCGCGCATTCATGGACGCGCACATCGTGCCGCGCATTCGCCAGTGGAACGAGGAAGTGCACGCGGGCCAGTATCCCGTGTCGTTCATGGAGGAACTGAAGGAGCGCGCGAAGGCGGAAGGCCTGTGGAACCTGTTCCTGCCGCACCTGAAGGACGATGAGCCCGGCATGGGCCTGACGAACCTCGAATACGCACCGCTCGCCGAGATCATGGGGCGTGTGGGCTGGGCGTCGGAAGTGTTCAACTGCAACGCGCCGGACACCGGCAACATGGAGCTGCTGCACATGTTCGCGTCGCCCGAGCAGCGCGAACAGTGGCTGAAGCCGCTGCTGCGCGGCGAGATCCGCTCGGCATTCGCGATGACGGAGCCCGACGTGGCGTCGTCGGATGCGACGAACATCACGACGCGCATCGAGCGCGTGGGCGACGAGTACGTGATCAACGGCCGCAAGTGGTTCATCACGAACGCCGCGCATCCGAACTGCAAGATCTTCATCGTGATGGGCAAGACCGATCCCGAGGCCGCGTCGCACCAGCAGCAGAGCATGATCCTCGTGCCGCGCGACACGCCGGGTGTGACGATCGTGCGCAACATCACGGTGGTCAATCACTATGCGCCGGAAGGGCACTGCGAGATCACGTTCGACAACGTGCGCGTGCCGGCGAGCAACCTGCTCGGCGAGGAAGGCAGCGGCTTCGCGCTCGCGCAGGCCCGCCTCGGGCCGGGCCGTATCCACCACTGCATGCGTTCGATCGGCGCGGCCGAGCTTGCGCTGGAGCTGATGGTCGACCGTGCGCAGTCGCGCGTCGCGTTCGGCAAGCCGCTGAACAAGCACGGTACGGTCGGCGAATGGATCGCGCGCTCGCGCATCGAGATCGAGCAGGCGCGCTTGCTCGTGCTGAAGGCCGCGTGGATGATCGACAAGGTCGGCGCGAAGGCCGCCCGCAAGGAAATCTCGATGATCAAGGCGCTGGTGCCGACCGTGTACACGGACGTGTGCGACCGCGCGATGCAGGTGTTCGGCGCGGCGGGGTTGAGCCCCGACACGCCGCTCGCCGACCACTGGACCTGGGGCCGCGCGCTGCGCTTCGCCGACGGCCCGGACGAGGTGCACCTGCAGGCGATCGCGCGGATGGAAATCCAGGGCGGCGAGCCGGGTTCGACGGCCGCGTACCTGACGCCGCCGCTGCGCGGCTGAGCGTCGCGCCACGATGCGCAGGGCCGTGGACGAACGGGAGGCGCACGCCGTAAGATGCCGGCAAGGAGATCCGGCGATGCGCCTTTCGAAGATTGACCTGAACCTGTTCGTCGTATTCGACGCGATCTACACCCAGCGCAACCTGACGCGCGCGGCCGAGGTGCTGAACCTCACGCAGCCGGCCGTCAGCAACGCGCTGGCGCGGCTGCGCAAGACCCTGAACGATCCGCTGTTCGTCAGCACGCCGGCCGGGATGATGCCCACGCCGCTGGCCGAGAACATCGTCGGCCGCGTGCGCGAGGCGATGCAGCTGCTCGATTCGAGCGCGCACGAAGGCGACGTGTTCGATCCGGCGTCGTCGACGCGCGTGTTCCGGATGAGCATGAGCGACCTGACCGAGGCGTTGCTGCTGCCCGCGCTCGGCGAGCTGCTGCAGACGCATGCGCCCGGCATGCACGTGCGCAGCTACACGATGGACCGCCGCGAAGTCGCGACCGCGCTCGCGAACGGCTCCGTCGACATCGCGATCGACGCGCCGCTGATCGGCGATCCGCACCTGCACCAGGCGCTGCTCGTGCGTGATCGCTACGCGTGCATGATCCGCGACGATCACCCGTTCAAGGGCGACACGCTCACCATGGACGACTACCTTGCGATGGGGCACATCCACGTGTCGAGCCGCCGCAAGGGCAGCGGGTACGTCGACGCGGAACTGACGCGCCTCGGGCTGCGCCGCACCATCCAGATGCGCGTGCAGCACTACATGGTCGCGCCGCTGATCGCGATGCGCGGCGATCTCGCGCTGACGGCGCCGCTGCGGCTGCTGCAGCGCTATCCGGCGCGCATTCTCGAACTGCCGTTCGAGATGCCGGCCCTCGAATACTTCTGCTACTGGCATCGCAGCGCCGATCAGGACCAGGGCAGCCGTTGGCTGCGCGAGCAACTGATGATGCTGATGGGCGGGATCGGCGACGCGCAGTGATGCGCGCGCGGCGGCTCGCGATCACTTCGACGTGAGCCAGACCCCCGCGACGATCGCACCGATGCCGGCGAAACGCGTGACGTCGAGCGGCCGCGGCATCGCGCCGAGCCAGCCGAAATGATCGAGCGTCGCGGACACGACGAACTGCGTCGCGACGATGATCGTAAAGGCCGTCGTCAGGCCGAGCTGCGAAGCCGTATAGCCGATCGATCCCGCGATCACGAGGCCGAGCACGCCGGCCGACAGCGCATACCACGGCACCGACGTCCACGCCCGGAGTTCTCCGCCGTGCTGCGCGGCCAGCAGCACGATCGCGACCAGCGCGCCGCTGATGTAGTTCACGAAGATCCCGCCGGTCGTGCCGATGCTCTTCGACATGACGCCCATGAATGGCATGCGCAGAAGACGGCGCCGGTCATGCACTGGGTGCTCGACTATCTCGGCGACAGCGGGCAACTGCATGCCGAGTGGATTTCGTGAGGGCTCGGGCAGCAATCAGCCTTGTAGCGCCCGCGCCAGCACCTTCGCCACATGCACGGCCTGCGTCTGCGCGCCGTCCTGGATCTGATGCCGGCAACTCGTGCCGTCCGCGACGACGATCGCGCCTTCGGCCCGCGCCCGCACAGCCGGCAGCAGCGACAGTTCGGCCATCGCCTGCGACGCATCGTAGTGTTCGGCTTCGTAGCCGAAGCTGCCGGCCATCCCGCAGCACGACGATTCGACCGGCGACACCTTCAACCCCGGAACCCAGCGCAGCACTGTCTGCACCGGCGTGAACGCGCCGAATGCCTTCTGATGGCAGTGGCCGTGGACGAGCGCTTCGTTCGCATCGATCGCATGCAGCGGCAGCGATAACCGGCCAGCCTCCTGCTCGCGCACGAGAAACTCCTCGAACAGGAATGCGTGGCTCGCGAGCCGTGCGGCTTCGTCGCCATACCCGTATGCCAGAAACTCGTCGCGCATCGACAGCAGGCACGAAGGCTCCAGCCCGACGATCGCGACGCCGCGTTCGAGGTAGGGCCGCAGCGTATCGAGCGTGCGCTTCGCCTCGGCCTTCGCTTCGTCGACGAGTCCGGCCGCAAGGAACGTACGACCGCAGCACAACGGCCGTTCGCCTTCGCGCACGTTGAAGTGCACGGTGTAGCCCGCCGCTTCGAGCACGGCCTGTGCGGCCCGCGCGTTCTCCGGTTCCTGGTAGTTGCTGAACGTATCGACGAAGAGCAGCACTTCGCGGATGGCCGTGTTGCCTACTTGCGACGATGTTGACGTACCCGCACCTGCGTTCGCATCTGCCAGAAACGGCCGCGCAAACGCAGGCAGCGCCCGCTGCGGCGCGAGGCCGATCCATCGCTTCATCCACGACGCCGCGACCGGCACGCCATTCGCGAACGCGATCGCGCCGCGCATCCGTGCGGCCCACGGCGCATAACGCGGCAGGTACGCAACGAGTCGTTCACGCAGCGTCGAGCCGTGCTTGCGGTTCCACGCATGCCGCGCCTCGATCTTGAAGCGCGCCATGTCGACCCCGGTCGGACAATCGCGCTTGCAGCCCTTGCACGACACGCACAGGTCGAGCGCGGCCTTCACGTCGTCGCCGGCGAGGCCATCGGCGCCGAGCTGGCCGGTCACCGCGAGCCGCAGCGTGTTCGCACGGCCGCGCGTCACGTGCTGCTCGTCGCGTGTCACGCGGTAGCTCGGGCACATCGTGCCCGCGTCGAACTTGCGGCAGTGGCCGTTGTTGTTGCACATCTCGACGGCCGACGCGAGCCCGTTCGTGATGTCGGCGCCGGAGCCGGGGGCGGTTTCGTCACCGGTCAGCGGATTGCGCGTGACGTTCCATGCCGACCAGTCGAGCGCCGGCTGCAGCGGCAGCGCCGCGTAGCCGGGCGCGAAACGAAAATGCTCGCGCGCATCCATCTTCGGCGGATTGACGATCTTGTCCGGGTTGAAGCGGTTGTCGGGATCGAACAGCGCCTTGATTTCCGCGAACGCCGCATTGAGGCGCGGGCCGTACTGCCACGCGACCCATTCGCCGCGACACAGCCCGTCGCCGTGTTCGCCCGAATATGCGCCCTTGTACTCGCGCACGAGCGCCGCCGCCTCTTCGGCGATTTCGCGCATGCGCGTCGCGCCGTCGCGCCGCATGTCGAGGATCGGTCGCACGTGCAACGTGCCGACGCTCGCATGCGCGTACCACGTGCCTTCGGTTTCATGCTTGTGGAATACGTCGGTCAGGCGGCGCGTGTATTCGGCGAGGTGTTCGAGCGGCACCGCGCAATCCTCGATGAACGACACCGGCTTGCCGTCGCCCTTCATGCTCATCATGATGTTCAGACCGGCCTTGCGCACGTCCCACAGCGCCTTTTGCGCGCCGGCATCGGTCATCTTCACGACGCTGTCGGGCAGCCCGAGATCGGCCATCAGTTCGGCGAGCCGGTCGAGCTGCGTCAATTGCGCGTCGCGCGATTCGCCCGCGAACTCGACGAGCAGGATCGCCTGCGGCTGCCCGACCAGCGCCTGTTCGATCACGGGGCGAAAGGAGGGGTTCTCCATCGACAGGTCGATCATCGTGCGATCGACGAGCTCGACGGCCACCGGCTTCAGCTTCACGATGTGCTGCGCGGTGTCCATCGCCTGGTAGAAGGTCGGGAAGTTCACCACGCCGAGCGCCTTGTGCGCGGGCAGCGGCGCGAGCTTCAGCGTGATCTGCCGGCTGTACGCGAGCGTGCCTTCCGAGCCGACGAGCAGGTGCGCGAGGTTCGCGTGACCGTCGTCGGTGTACGCGCGCGGGTTCTGGCAGTCGAACAGGTCGAGGTTGTAGCCGGCCACGCGGCGCAGCACCTTCGGCACGCGCTCGACGAGCTCGTCACGCTCGCGCTGCGCGATGCGTTCGACGCCGCGCAGCAGGTCGAGCGTGCGGCGGTCGGTGACCGGCTGCGCGAGCGAGCCGAACCGGCATTCGCTGCCGTCGGCGAGGATCGCGTCGATCGCGAGCACGTTGTGCACCATGTTGCCGTACTCGATCGAGCGCGATCCGCACGAGTTGTTGCCGGCCATCCCGCCGATCGTGCATTGCGCGGCCGTCGACACGTCGACCGGAAACCACAGCCCGTGCGGCTTCAGCCACGCGTTCAGGTGATCGAGCACGATGCCCGGTTCGACGGTGACGGTGCGCGCCTGTGCATCGAATTCGACGATCCGGTTCAGCCATTTGCTGTTGTCGACGACGAGCGCCTCGCCGACCGTCTGCCCGCACTGGCTCGTGCCGGCGCCGCGTGCGAGCACGGGAATCTTGCGGTCGCGCGCGATGTCGAGCGCGATCCGCAGGTCGTCCTGGTCGCGCGGCACGACCACGCCGAGCGGCATGATCTGGTAGATCGACGCGTCGGTCGCATAGCGGCCGCGGCTTGCGCGGTCGGCGTAGACGTCGCCGCGCATTGCCGTGCGCAGCCGCTCGAACAGCGGCGACAGCGCGGCGCCTTGCGACGGCATGAGATGAACGGGGCGAACCAGCGAAGGCGAGACGGCGGATGTCATGGCAGCGGTCGGTATCGGATGGAAGCGGGTCGAACGGGGATCAGGCGAGGGTCACGCTGACGGGCGGCAACCCCGGTATGCGGCCGACGGCCGTGCCCGCCGCGTTCGGGAAAAACATCCCCGTGTACGAGCCGGTCGTGACGACGGTGCCGGCCGGCAGCGCGATGCCGCGTCGCGACGCGTGATTCACGAGCCACGGCAGCAGGCGGCGCGGATCGCCTGCGGGGTTCGTGCCCGATGCGGCACCGGCGATGTCCTGCCCGTCGAATGCGAATGCGGGAGCCGGCGCGGCGAACGGGAAATCGTCGCGATAGCCGGTCATCTCGCCGAGCACGAGCGCGCCGTGGTTCTGCAGGTCGGCGAGCTGCGCGACGGGGGCGACGTCCGGCCATTCGCGGAAGCGGCTCGCGACGATCTCGATCGATGCGCCCATCTGCGCGATGCCGTCGAACACTTCATCGTCGGCATAGATGGACGCACGCGGTGCGAAATCGCGGCCGAAGCGGAACGCGATTTCCAGTTCGAGGCCGAGCGGCCGGAACGCGCCGCGCGGCAGCGTGACGCCGCTCGCATGGCGGCAGTCGTCCGGCAGCGGCGCACCCTGGATCGGGCCATCGGGCTGCTTCGCGCCGACCTTCCATGCACCGATCGCGGCGCTGCGTACGGCGAGCAGGTGCGCCTGCACCGCATAGGCGGCGTCGGCATCGGCGGGGACGAGTTCCGAAGGCAGCGCGTCGAACGCGATGCCGTGTTGCCAGCCGTCGGCGAGCCGGACGGCGAGGTCGTGGGTAGCTTGGGTCATGGTTTGCAGTAAGAAAAAGAGGGGGACGCCACTCGCAGCAGCGCCCCGTTTGGCATCAGGCCGGCGAGCGATTGGCGGCCGGTTGTTCGGCGGGGGCATCGGCGAAGCGGCTGTCCGGCTGCATGCGGAACGCGAGCAGCACGCCCACGCCCATCAGCACCATGCTGCCGATGAACGGCAGTTCCCAGCTGCCGAAGCGGTCGATCACGAAGCCGGAGATCACCGGCGACAGGATCGCCGCGAGCGCGGAGCCGGAATTCATCATCCCGCTCGCGGTGCCCGAGTATTCCGGCGCGATGTCCATCGGCACGGCCCACATCGGGCCGATCGTCATTTCGGCGAAGAAGAAGCCGGCCGCGAGGCACGCCATCGACACGTACAGGTGGTGCGTGAACAGCAGCGGCAACAGCGACAGCAGCGTGAGCAGCATGCAGATCGACACCATCCAGCTGCGCGCACGCTTGAGGCTGCCGGTGCGTGCGTAGACGCGGTCGGTGACGATGCCGCCGAGCGTGTCGCCGATCACGCCCGCGAAGAACACCGCGGACGCGAACACGGCCGATTTCTTCAGGTCGAGGTCGTAGCTGTGCAGGAAGTACTGCGGAATCCAGCTGAGGAACAGCCACAGCGTCCAGCCGTAGCAGAAGTACACGATCGTGACGGGCATCATCCGGCGGAACAGCGGTCCCCACGGCACGTTCGCGGGTTTCTGCTTGGGCGGCGGCAGCGCATCGAGTTCGGCCTGCGTGATGCGCGGGTGATCCTTCGGGTGTTCGGTATAGACGAGCGCCCACACCACGACCCACACGATGCTGATCACGCCGCAGATGTAGAACGATTCGCGCCACCCGTACACGGCCATCACCGCGACGACGGCGGCCGGCGCGACCGCGTTGCCGACGCGTGAGAACGCATGCGTGATGCCCTGCGCGAAGCCGCGCTTCTCGCGCGGCACCCAGCGCGACATCGCCGACGTGGCCGCCGGGAACGTCGCGCCTTCACCGAGCCCGAGCAGCAGGCGCGCG
>NZ_JAAGPG010000380.1:0-241 GCF_017104665.1 Burkholderia sp. Se-20378
GGAGCATTACAAAAAAAAAAAAAAAAAAAAAAAGAAAGCCGTGACGCGTATTCCGAAAAGCAATCACAGTGAATACCGACACACACAATTCACACAGAGCAACACAGGTTACTATAGCGTAACCTGATGACTACACCACGATAGCATAACTCACACCAGCAAAAGTGATCACATACACATGTATACCTAGTCACCACGACATTGAAGCTAAACACATGAATGACACCACAACATATACAAC